>JAGHSL010000122.1 GCA_018065885.1 Candidatus Limimorpha equi | reverse complement strand
ATGATCGCCACATGCACAGGGCTTTCAATTCAAGAAATCGAATTGCTGTAACTATACTTTTCGCACATGAATCTTGCAAGTAATTATCGGTTTATCTGTGGAAATTTGTTCCTATCTTTCATACGCTCTAATTTCCGACAATTTCCGCATAGCAGTCGAAATAATCAGCCTGCGTGATTTTCACCTGATAGAATTTCCCGATTTCCAATTCGTTGTCAGCGGAAATCAAAATCTCGTCATCCACCTCAGGCGAATCGTATTGTGAACGCGCAATGTAATAATCACCTTCCAGACGGTCAATCAGGACCCTTTCAGTTTTGCCCACACGCATTCCGTTGATTTCAAGCGAAATATCCTGCTGGATAGCCATCAGCCTGTCGACACGTTCCTGCTTCACCTCATCAGGGACATCGTCTTCCATTTCGTAAGCCGGCGTGCCTTCCTCGGGAGAATAGGCAAATACGCCAGCGCGTTCAAAACGCATATCGCGGACAAACTGACAGAGTTCTTCAAAATCCGCTTCAGTCTCGCCAGGGAAACCAACGATAAAAGTCGTGCGGAAAGCAATGTCAGGCACATGCTTACGCACATTTTCGACAAAGCCAATGGTCTGCTCACGGTCGACACCACGACGCATACGTTTCAAAATTGACGTGGTGACGCGTTGCAGAGGCAAGTCGATATAATGGCAAAGTTTCGGATTTTCGCGCATCAGGTCAAGCAATTCATTCGGAAAACCGAGCGGATAGCCGTAATGCAGACGAATCCATTCAAAGCCGTCAATCTTGCACAATTCCTTGACCAATTCCACGATATGCGATTTGCCATCCAAGTCAATGCCGTAATAGGTCAAATCCTGCGCAATGAGAATCAATTCCTTAACGCCTTTCTTGGCCAGCATTTGCGCTTCTTCAAGAAGTTTGTCCATCGGCACGGATACATGACTACCGCGAATCAGGGGAATGGCACAGAAAGCACAACGGCGGTTGCAGCCTTCAGAAATCTTCAGATAAGCATAATGGCTTGGCGTTGACAAAACACGCTGCGTGACGAAGCCGCAAGGCACATCTTCCTTCAGAATGTCAACGGCCACCTTATCGACGCTTTCAACGCCGTACCAGGCATCAACCTCGTGGATTTCCTCCTGCAACTCCTTACGGAAACGCTGGGAGAGGCAGCCCATCACATACAGTTTGCTGATTTTATTCTGCTTACGCAATTCCGCATATTCCAAAATCGTGTCAATGGATTCCTCTTGGGCATCGCCGATGAAGCCACAGGTATTAATCATCACCACATCGGATTTGCGGTCGGAATCGTGACGAATCAGGAATTGTTTTTCGAGCATGGCCGCCAAATGTTCGGAATCAACCTTATTCTTTGAGCAGCCGAGCGTTACGATATTTAAAATCGGTTTTCTCAAGATGTCAGATTATAGAAGAAAACAATGATTGAACACAAGATAAAACTTAATTGAACACGGATTTAACGGATAGAACGGATTTATGTTTTGCCAGCAAAACATTTCCGTGAAAATCCGTGCCATCTGTGTTCAACTCAAAATTGGTGTTTTTAAGGTAAAATCTCATTCAAACAAGCTGTCGACAAAAGCCTTTCTATCAAAGATTTGGAGATGGTCGATGCCTTCGCCGACGCCGATATATTTTACCGGAATCTTGAACTGGTCGGAGATACCGATGACGACACCGCCTTTTGCCGTGCCATCCAACTTAGTGAGTGCCAAAGCATTGACTTCTGTTGCAGCCGTAAACTGTTTGGCCTGTTCGATGGCGTTTTGTCCAGTCGAAGCGTCCAAAACCAGCAGCACTTCGTGCGGTGCATCTGGAACGACCTTCTGCATGACAGTCTTAATCTTAGTCAGCTCGCGCATCAAGTTGACCTTGTTGTGCAAACGGCCAGCCGTATCAATAATGACGACATCAGCATCCTGAGCCACCGCCGACTTGATGGTATCGAAAGCCACCGAGGCTGGGTCGGCACCCATCCCCTGCTGGACAATCGGCACGCCTACCCTATCGGCCCAAATCTGCAACTGCTCGACAGCGGCAGCGCGGAAAGTGTCGGAAGCGCCAAGCACGACTTTCTTGCCTGCATTCTTGAAATTATGAGCCAGCTTGCCAATGGTCGTGGTCTTACCCACGCCATTCACACCGACGACCATGATGACGTATGGCTTCTTATCGTCAGGAATGTCGAATGTGGTTCCATCACCCGATTCATTCTCCTGCAACAAGGCAGCGATTTCCTGCTTCAGGATAGAATTCAACTCATTGGTACCGACATACTTGTCGCGAGCCACGCGCGCCTGGATACGGTCGATGATTTTCAGGGTCGTTTCGACACCGACATCAGAGGTGATGAGAATCTCTTCAAGATTATCGAGCACCTCATCATCGACAGTCGATTTGCCCATGATGGCTTTTGTGATTTTGGAGAAAACGGAAGTCTTGGTCTTTTCCAAACCTTTGTCAAGGTCTTCCTTGGTCTCCTTTTCTTTTTTCTTCGTTAAGAATGAGAACAGGCCCATAATGCTTTGTTTTGGAAGGAAACTGCACCTACAAACGCCCTTTCGGCAAGCTCAAGGAGCTGATTATTCCTTCGATAATAAAAACGAAAAAATAGCTCTTCCATAAGTTGTTATGGAAAAGCTATTGTAAACTAACCACTAAAGCAGATTATCTCTTGGCGAGGAATTCCTGAACTTTGTCAGCAGGAACTACTGTTTCTTCAAAATAGTAAGCACCAGTCTTTTCAGAACGCTTCATTCTGATAATCTTGCTAAAAGTCTTATCCAAGCTACGAAGTGTAGCAACAGCTTTCTTTGCCATAACTCTAAATTATTTAATCTCCTTGTGGAGAGTCATTTTTTTAAGGATTGGGTTATACTTCATCAACTCCAAACGGTCAGGAGTGTTCTTCTTGTTCTTCATGGTATAATATCTGGATGTGCCAGGCATACCACTTGCCTTATGTTCGGTGCATTCGAGGATGACCTTTACACGTGCGTCTTTTTGTTTCTTTGACATTGCTTATCTTCCTTTCAAATTTGGACTGCAAAAATAGACAATTTTTCCATTCAAACAACCGCTTTCGCAATATTTTTTGATTTATGCCGACCATCAAAACTAAAGCATTGATTTTCAACATTCAAAAAAACAAGTTAAAACACCAACTCAAAATTAACAGTGTCCAAAATCAAGGGACAAACGACATTTTTTGCAAGCATGGTATTGGTTTTCAGAATCCTTTTTTGACTCGATTGAAGCTCCGAACAATTTTATTTACTATTTTTGCAATGCAAATCAAACGCTTGAAAAGCGCATATTAAAAACGCATACACCTTATTAATATATGGCAAGAATCATGGCTATCGACTTGGGCAGAAAACGTTGCGGCGTGGCCGTCACCGATCCTTTGCAAATCATTGCAAACGGACTAACGACTGTGGAAGCTGCCAAACTGCCTGATTTTGTGGTCGATTACGTGAAAAACGAAGAAGTGGAAACCATTGTCATCGGCGAACCCAAAGACATGCACAACAACCCGTCGGACTCCACAAAATACATCGACCCCATCATCAACCGGCTACGCAAACTGCTGCCTGACATGAAAATCGTCCGTTACGATGAACGTTTCACTTCTGTCCTCGCCCACCAAACCATGCTCGATGCCGGCTTGAAAAAGAAACAACGACAAGACAAGGCCTTGGTCGACACCATTAGTGCCACCATTATCTTGCAATCGTATATGTCGTCGTTAAGTCGTTCTTTGTAATGGTTATCAGTTATCGGTTATCAGTTATCGGTTATCGGTTGTCGGTTATCAGTTATCAGTAAACTGTAAACTGAAAACCACGAAATCAAGAAAACAAACAAATAAACAATTCAACTACAAACAATTAAACACAATAATGATATTACCCATCGTAGCATACGGACATCCGGTCTTGAAAGCGGTCGCCGAAAAAATCAGCCCCGACTATCCCGAATTAGACAAACTCATGCAGGACATGTGGGAGACACTGGCCCATTCCGAAGGTGTCGGTTTGGCCGCACCGCAAGTCAACAAATCCATCCGCCTTTTCATTGTCGACGGCAATCCGTTTTATCCCGATTACCCTGACGGAAAGGACTTTAAGCAAGTGTTTATCAATGCCGAAATCCTTGAATTCTTTGGTGAAGACACAACATTTAAGGAAGGTTGCCTGAGTGTGCCGAACATCTATGAGGAAGTCGTCCGCAAGGACAAAATCCGCATCCGTTATCAGGACGAAAACTTTGTGGAACACGAAGAAGTGTTCGAAGGCATACGCGCCCGCATCATCCAGCACGAATACGACCACTTGGAAGGCCACGTCCATGTCGACAGAATCGCTCCGCTTCGCAAGACACTTTTGAGCGGCAAGCTGCGCAACATTTCGGAAGGCAAGTGCGATGTGGATTACAGAATGATTTTTCCAAAGAAAAGAAGAAGATAGTCTTCTCCCCGTAGAGACACGATTATCGCGTCTCAATCCAAAACAAGCATTTATCAGTTAGGAAACAAATAATTTATTCATTATGAAACATTTAGTAAAACTCACTATGATTGCGGCATTGGCCATTATGATGATAGCTTGCGGCAACGGCAAACTGAAAGTCGAAGATCTTGAAAAAGCTGAAGTTTCTCTTTACAACGAAGATATGACCGCCAACAAGGAGGCCTTCCCCGAAGTGTACGACTTGTTTTGCCAGTATGTCGAGCAAAATCCTGATGCTGAAGACGCACCCGATTGGCTTTTCAAGGCTTTGAATCTTTCTTTTCAATTCAAGGAGCCTCAGGAATCAATTGGCCTCCTCGACAAACTGATGAAACAATATCCTTCCTACAGGAACACACCAGTGGGAATGTTTATGGTAGCATCTTTGATCTACGAAGAAAAACTCGGCGAATTGGGGCAAGCCCGCATGTTGTACGAAAAACTGATTGAGGAATATCCTGACAGCGATTTCGTGCCATCAGCCCAGCAGTCGATACTGAATCTTGGGAAGACTCCCGAAGAGATTATTCAAGGATTTGAAATAATGCCAATGGACACCGTTGAACTTGAATTCTAACTCATTTCAGTTCTTCATTAATGATTTCCAAGAACATACGGATTCCCGTCTCAAGAATAGCATCGGGAAAATCATAATCCGGATTGTGCAAAGCCGGTTGAGAGAAACCCGAACCTAAGCCGAAAAATCCAATTGGACAGACAGCTCCAAAACGGCCAAAATCCTCCGACCAGCGGAAAGGTTCCGTCAAATGGCCAAGATTTAGACCTAAACGTTTTGCCGCATTTTCGATGACGGCAACATTGTTATCATTGCTATGAGTGCCAGCGAAAGCCTCATGCATAGTAAATTGAAAATCAAAAAGATAATCTTTCGCTTTGGCTTGACACAAGGCTATGACTTGGTCGGCAAGCATTTCAAGGTTTCGGTCATCAAAGCTGCGAAGCGTAAGCCAAATTTCAGCATGACCAGGTGTCACGCCGAAAGTCTCTTCGCCCAAAACAGCATGAGTAATCACGAAAGTTGTCAGCGGTTTCACCACTTTCAGCATTTCACGTTTTTTCTCCAACTGATGAATCAACACGGCTAACAATTCAGATGGGCTTTTCCCCGTCTCAGGTTGGGAAGCATGGGCGGTCTTGCCATCAAAAACGAGTTTCAGCCCAAACGAAGCCGCTGCAAAACAGCCTTTTCTCACAAGAACTTGACCAGCCGCAAAACCAGGAAGATTATGCAAACCGTAAGCCGAATCAGGAACAATTTGAGCAAACTGCGGGGCGCTCAAGATGGCTTTTGCACCTTGCCCAGTCTCCTCGGCAGGCTGAAACAGCAACACCACCTCCCCTTTTTCAGGGCGGCATTCCGACAGTGCTTGAGCCACACCACACAAAATGGCAGTGTGCCCATCGTGACCACATTTATGCGAAACTCCATCATGCTGTGAGCGATAATCCATAACATTTGGTTCCGGAATATGCAGAGCATCAATGTCGGCACGAAGCAAAATACGCTTGCCTGGCTGTTTCCCTTTATATAATGCAGCCAATCCGTAACCGCCTATTTTTTCAATTTGCAAATCTGGATGTGTTTTACTAATCCATTCATTTACAATATAATTCGTCACTTTTTCCTGCTCGGAAAGTTCCGCCTGCGAATGCAGCAGATGTCTCAGTTCTATGATGTCTTTCATGCCTGCAAATGTATAGATTTATCCACTTAAAAAGTTTTCTTTTTATATTGAATTATTTCCTATTTTTGTAAATTTAAACACAAATCATATTTTGCCATGAAACGTTACTGTCAAACACTAACTCTCGTCGACGATGAAAAACTCGTCGCGCAATATCTTGAGGCACACCGGCATGTTTGGCCAGAAATCATTGAAGGTCAACATCAAGTGGGTATCCTATCAATGGAAATTTATTGCCTCGGAAAAACTCTTTTCATGATCTGCGACACCATCGATGATTTCGATTGGGAACGCGACATGGCTTGCCTTGCCACCTTGCCTCGTCAAGCGGAATGGGAAGCATACGTTGCACAATTTCAAGGTTGCGCCGCCGATGCACCATCAAGCGCAAAATGGCATCTTATGAACAAAATATTTGATTCGGAACAATGAAAAAGGTTTTTGTATCAGGCTGTTACGATTTGCTGCACAGCGGCCACATCGAATTTTTCAAACAAGCCGCCGAATATGGCGACCTATATGTCGGCATAGGGAGCGACAGAACTATTGAAGGCTACAAGCATCACAAGCCCATGTTTCCTGAAGAGGAACGCTTGTTCATGGTCAAGGCTGTTCGCTATGTCAAGGACGCTTTCATCAACCAAGGTAGCGGCGTGATGGATTTCATTCCAACCGTCGAGATGCTTAAGCCCGACATTCTTCTTGTCAACAGTGACGGCGAAAACGAAGACAAGCGACGTTTCTGCGAAGAACACGGCATCGAATACGTTGTACTTGAACGCATTCCGCACGAAGGGCTTGAGGCACGTTCAAGCACCGAAATCAAAAATACGCTGAAAGCTGACAAGCAGACTTTGGACGAAACCTGTCAGATTCCTACCCGTCTCGACTTGGCGGGCACTTGGATTGACCAGCCATACGTCAGCCAATATGCTCCGGGCTGGGCCATTACCATTTCACTTGAACCGACATTTGAAATCCGTGAGCGTTGCGGACTGAGCACCTCAACGCGCAACCAAATCAAACGCATCTGGCCTTATCAGCTGCCCCACATGGATCCCGAGATGCTGGCTCGTCTCGTCTTCTGTTTCGAAAATCATCCTGAACGCGAAGGCGGACACATCAGCGGTGCGCAAGACTCCATCGGAATCTGCATTCCCGGATTGGCTCGCCATTATTACGACAACCATTTCTGGCCAGAAAGAATCGAGACCTGCAATGAGCCTGCCACACTATCATGGTTGGAAAATCATCTTTGCATGATACCTATGGAACCACGTTGCGCGGGTTGTTCTGTTGTCGAAGGCAAAGACATCACCCTACCAAAAGTTCAGGCATTGGCTAAAGCTGCCAACGACTGCTGGGAAGCGATACTTTCCCGCAATCTTAAAGATTTCGCATCAGCTTATAAAGCCTCATTCGAAGCACAAATTGCCATGTTTCCCGCCATGATTCAGGGATGCGTTCAAAGTTTCATCGACCGTTACAGTGTGATGGACGGTGTAATGGCATGGAAAATGCCAGGCGCTGGCGGCGGCGGCTATCTTGCCTTGGTTGTCGACAATGCAACTGATTTCTGCGCCCAGCACAACGAAGCCATTGCCTTGACAATCAGAAGACAATAAGAAATTAATTAATAATAAAGTTTAGCACAAATGGAAAAAACAGCTTTAATCACTGTAATCACTGGACAAGACGGTTCTTTTCTTGCCGAATTTCTATTAGAAAAAGGTTACGAAGTCCACGGCATCATCCGGCGTTCATCATCATTCAACACGGGCCGCATCGAACACCTTTATTTAGATGAATGGGTGCGCGACATGAAGAACAAGCGACTTCTCACCCTTCATTACGGCGACATGACCGACTCGTCATCATTAGTACGTATTATCCAGAAAGTCCAACCAGATGAAATCTATAACCTTGCAGCACAAAGCCATGTTAAAGTTTCATTCGACTGTCCTGAATATACAGCCGAAGCAGATGCCGTCGGCACGCTTCGCTTGTTGGAAGCCGTGCGTATCCTTGGCATGGAAAAGAAATGCCGCATTTATCAGGCTTCAACATCCGAGCTTTTCGGATTGGTTCAAGAAGTACCCCAAAAAGAAACCACGCCTTTCTATCCGCGTTCACCTTACGGCGTAGCCAAGCAGTACGGTTTTTGGATTGTAAAGAACTACCGCGAAAGCTACGGCATGTTTGCCGTCAACGGCATTCTCTTCAACCACGAAAGTGAACGTCGTGGCGAAACCTTTGTCACACGAAAAATCACGCTTGCCGCATCCCGCATCAAGCAAGGCTTCCAAGACAAACT
>JAGHSL010000150.1 GCA_018065885.1 Candidatus Limimorpha equi | reverse complement strand
CAACAAATACGAAATCGAAGGTCTGGAAAGAAAAACAAACGTTTCGGCTTTGGCCTTGGGCATCGTTGCCTGCGTAGTGGGCATTGCCTTGTTCATCATTCAGAAAATGAGTGCAAACACATTATTTGCCTACGCTATGATTTTCATCGGCATCGTGCTTGTTTGCTACGGCGCTTTCCAAGCCGTCTGGCAATCGAAGAAATGGTTCTATGTGCCAACCAATTCCATCATCTCCTGCCACGATTATTATTATGGTGCCGATGATTTTGCAACTTTGAAACAGTCGTTGGAAAGCAAAAATCTGAACGGCATCAAGCAAATGAAGGCGCAATGCGATGGCAATGTGCGTATGCGCGTCATTCGGTCGAAAGACAACCAGTTTGCGGCTGCGCAAGTGTTCCGCTATGTACCGTTTGAGTTTCGTCCCGAAAGCAAAATCATGGTCATGAAGGACGCTGACGCAAAGACATTTGTTTCTTTGTTTTAGAAATCAGTTCTGATTATGATAGTTTGTCGGCATGTAGGGAGTATGACTAAAATCGAAATCGTATAGGAGATTTCCCTGTTTCGCATTCTATATACCGATAAAAAAAGCGCAGCAGAACGATTCCGCTGCGCTTTTTCATTTCATCTTGGATATTTTTATTTCTGGTAAATCTTCTGCCAGTTCTTGTATTCTCTTTCCTGCCATGGACCGTTGTGGTAGACGTAGGAAGCAATCAGCGGGATGACAGTTGTGCCTTCGGCATAGACCATCTGCTGGAGCTTTTCGCTCACCTTGCCCCATGAACCTGCTTCGAGCAGTGTTGATGATGAGCAAGCACCATCGCGCACATCTGCCACGGTGATTTGGATGGCGTATTTGTGCATTGGCACGTCGTAACCGAGGATTTCGGCGCAGACGACGGTATCCTGAGCGAAGTTCTTAGGAGTGCCGCCACCGACCATGAACAAACCAGTTTCAGGAGCCTGCATCTTGATTTCGGTCAGTTCGATGAAATCGCGGACTGAGTCGATGCTGACATATTTTTCGCCTTTGTGGGTGCGTTCCCACTGGTGTTTGCCGATGCCGAAGCCAGCTGATGAATCGCTGAAAGCAGGGCAGAAAATCGGCACGCCACATTCGTAGCAAGTCTGGATGAGGCTGTCTTTCTTCACGGAACGGCCATCATGCAACCATTTGCCGAGGTTCCAGATGAATTCGCGTGATGAATATGGGCGTGGTTCGAGCATGTTCGACAGTTCGTAAGTGGCGTTGTCGCAAGCCTGAAGCTGCTCTTCGTCGATATAGGTGTCGTAGATGCGGTCGATGTAAAGTTCGCGAAGGGTGGTGTCAGGAATGACGTTTTCCTTTTCGCCGATATAGTGCTTGAAGCCAAGAGCTTCGAACAGGTCCATGTCGATGATGGAAGCACCTGTCGAAACGACGACGTCGACCATCTTGTTGCGTACCATGTCAACGTAAACCTGCATGCAGCCGGCAGCTGAGGTTGAACCGGCGATGGTGAGGATGTTGGTGCAGGTCTTTTCCTGGCACATCATCATCAGGATGTCGGCAGCACGGGCGGTGTCGCGTGAAGTGAACGACATCTTGCGCATGGCGTTAATCAGTTCGGTTGAGTCGTAGCTCTTAATGTCGATGTGTTCGACAACTTCTTTCAGTAATTCTTTTTTCTCCATTGATTGAGGTGTTTTATGTGATTATTTGATTTGCAAAGATAGGATAATTCAAAATTCATACCAAAAACTCGTCTTTATTTCTTCTTCGCCACCTTCTTTTTCGGTGCGTTAGCAGGGTCTTCCACAATCTTCAGGCAGTCTTCGTAGGTAAGCGTTGCCGGGTCGGTGGTCTTCGGAATCTTGTAATTGCTCTTCTTGTAAGAGATATAAGGACCAAAACGGCCATTCAGCACGCGCATGTCAGGGTCGTTGTCGAAGGTGCGGATGATGCTTTGCAGGTCTTTCTGACGTTTTTCGTTGATGATTTCGATGGCGCGATCCAGATCAACCATGTTCGGGTCGTCGGTCTTGGCGAGGCTGAAAAATGCGCTGTTGTGCTTGATGTAAGGACCGAAACGGCCAATGGACACGCTGACTTCCTTGCCTTCAAATTCGCCCAATGTGCGTGGGAACTCGAACAGCTTGAGCACTTCTTCCAAAGTCACGCTTTCGATGCTCATATCCTTCTTTAAACCGG
>JAGHSL010000062.1 GCA_018065885.1 Candidatus Limimorpha equi | reverse complement strand
ACCTGTAACGATAATAACTGCTTTTTGCTTTGCTAAAGGCGGATTGGCTGTCGCGAGAAAAGAGATTTACTCATAATTTACTCTAAAATTTACTCCGTATTTACTTTCTACCGCCTTGGCGGAATTTTATTTTTCGAACCGCAGATTACACAGATGACGCTGATTTTACGCGGATTAAAACTTAAATGCGCCTTGCGCAAGAATTGGCACGGATTGGCTGTCGCGAGAAAAGAGATTTACTCATAATTTACTCTAAAATTTACTCCGTATTTACTTTCTATCGCCTTGGCGGAATTTCATTTTTCGAACCGCAGATTACACAGATGACGCTGATTAAAATTTAAATGCGCCTTGCGCATGAATTGGCACGGATTGGCTGTCGCGAGAAAAGAGATTTACTCATAATTTACTCTAAAATTTACTCCGAATTTACTTTCTACCGCCTTTGCGGAATTTCATTTTTTGAACCGCAGATAAATGAAAAAGCCGCCCCAATGAGCGGCTTTTTTCATCTATACATTGATTATTATTATTCAACGATGTTAGGTTCTTCCAGACCGAGATGTTTCTTCTTGTCGACGCCCTTGAGGATGATGCCGATAACCAAGGCAGCGATGCCTAAGCAAGCCAACATGACGAGAGGCCATGTGTAGTTGAATGCCGTAGGATCGGTAACACCAGGGTTGGTCTTGTCGAGAACCTTGCCAATCAGCAGTGGGAACAGCCACAAGCCGATGTTCTGGATCCAGAAAATGAGTGCGTAGGCCGAACCGATGATCTTTTCGTCAACGAGCTTCGGAACGCTTGGCCACAAAGCGGCAGGAACCAATGAGAATGAAGCGCCAAGGACCAAGATGGTGAGGTAAGCTACGATGATGCCTCCAATGGCATTGCCCTTGAACATTGGCAGGACGAATGCAAAGGTGAGGTGGCAGAGGATGAGCAGCAGTGAGCCAATCATCAGCATGGAAGCAGCCTTACCTTTGTGGTCGACATAGTTTCCAAGGATTGGCGTGATGGCCACGGCGAGCAGTGGGAACACAGCGAAAATGGTTTCAGCAGTGCCGCGTTTGTAACCCATCCAGCAGTAAACCACGAGAGCTATAACGGCGATACCCATCAAGCCATATTTCAGACCTTTTTTCTTCGAGAAGTTGCTTGCGAAAGCACAGATAGCCACGACAAGCATGATGATGTATTGTACGATGGTGACGCTGTCGCTTGCCCAGAAACCTTCGCCAGGAACAAGTGTCAGATTGCACTGAAGCATGTTGACGGCATATTTCTGGAATGGGAAAATGGCTGAGTAATAGAGCACGCAGAGAAGGGCAACCAGCCAGAAACCGAGGCTCGACAGAATCTTGCCGATGTCGGATACTTTGAATGGGTCGTCTTTTTCTTCGGCTTCGCCTGTCTGTGCGTCCAGTTTCTTATCCATGAAGAAATATACGACAAACATAATGAGTGCGATGCAGAGCAGTACAACGCCGAAAGCAACTGACTTATCGACATGGATGCTGCCGCCGAGTTTTGCAAAATAAGGTGAGAAAATCATGCAGGTAGCCACGCCGAGACGTGCCAGAGCCATTTCTGAACCCATAGCCAAGGCGGTGTCGCGTCCCTTGAACCACTTCACGATACCGCGTGAAACGGTGATACCACCCATTTCAGTGCCGCAGCCGAACAGCATGAAACCGAGGGCGGCAAGCTTGGCTGAAGCAGGCATGCCTCTATAGAATGGGGCGACGCCAATCTCTTCAAAGCCAGGGATGTAGTTAAGGTTGTTGGTGAACCATGTTTCAGCACCGCTGCCGATGAACTTGTCGGAAACAGCGTACCATTCGATGAGGGCGCCAACCAACATCACCACGCCTGAAAGTACAGCAGTGAAACGGACACCCATCTTGTCGAGGATGATACCGGCGAAAATCAGGAAGAATACAAATACATTAAGGAAGGTCTCGGCACCTTGCATAGTGCCAAATGCCGTTGAATCCCAACCACGACCGCCTTCTTCAACGGGAAGCATCATCAGATCCTTAATGGGGGAGAGAATGTCCATAAAGATGTATGAACAAAACATGGCCAGGGCCAAAAGCAGCAAGGCAATCCACCTATAGGTGGCATTGTCTCTCATTGTTAATTTTTCTGTCATTTGACTAAGTTTTTTATTGTTAATACTAAATTGTTTGTCAATTGTTTATGTGGTTCAAAATCGTTCAAAAAGCGTTTTCTCCGACAAGCGCATGAACGCTTTTTGAACAATTTTTCTCCGCGCAAAGCGCCTTTGAACCTTTTTATTTATTCAGGCAGTTGGACGATTTCCTTCTTGTAGCCGTTGAGGACTTTCTTTGCCATGGCTGCAACGTCTTCGCTGCTGATGCTGTTGAGGACTTCTTCGTAATCCTTCATCTGATTGAAGCCGTCCTGCGATTCAAGAACGATGCTGCTCATCCAGTAACGGTTGCTTTCAAGGTCTTCTGCATGTTTCTTCACAAGGAATTCCTTCACTTTCTTGAGGTCTTCCGGACGTGGACCGTTGTTTGAAACGTTGGCAAGTTCTGTCTTGGCGATGTTCATCAGCTTTTCGTGCATTTCCTTGTTGGTGTCGAAACCGATGAGGAACATGAAGTTGCCTTCTGGACGGTTGCCGACACTGCCCTGAACGCCGACACCGTAGGTGCCGCCTTCGTCTTCACGGATTTTTTCGGTGTAGACGATGTCCATCACATCGTTCAGGCATTGCATGGCGAGTTGGTTCTTGAGGGTGTATTCCATGGCACCGTTGTAAATCATGTAGCAGGTAGCCTTTGGAGTTTCCATTTGCTTTTCGTAGTGACAAATGTTGTCTTTCTTGGTGAGGCTCATACCGTTGTCTTTCCAGGTCTCGTTTCTCTTCTGCTTCTTCAGTGCGCCGAGGTATTG
>JAGHSL010000176.1 GCA_018065885.1 Candidatus Limimorpha equi | reverse complement strand
CATTCATGTTTTCGATAGTTACGGGTTCGATTTTGCTTCCGCAACATTCAATCGCCGGTTTGCCGTAGGCTACGCCGACATTGCCGCATTTCGGGCAATAAAAAATGTTTAACTTGTTCATTTTTATTCTTTTAACTTTTCATAATTTTTGCAGCCAAACCTCCATATACGATATGTATTGGACCATTGGCTACAGGTTGCCAGAATTTGACCATATCGGTGAGCTGATTAGGAAATGCGTATGCCGGAAAACCATGCCCCCAATCAAGTTCGCATGCGCGGAATTTGAGTTGGTTGTTGATGTAGATGGTCTCGGGATCTGAATTATTCATATTGGAGGCATCGAACATGAAATATGGAAGGCCATGCTTTGACGCACAAACCGAAAGCTTCAGCATTTCCTCAGGCAATTCGGATGAAACAAACTGCCTTGTTTGATTTGTAAATTCAACGGCCAGCTCTTCAACATTTTTTGACAAGTCAAAATCACCGCCGATTGGGAACGCCTGCGACACATTGCCCATGAAACGCTCGTCAATTCCATTGCATCTGCCGCGCATGTCCAAAATGGTTATGTATTTGAATGTCTTGTGTTTGGGTAGATGTTCATAGAACTTTTTTGCCGCAATGGCGGTGAGGATGCCATGTGTGCCTGCGCCACTTTTCTTTTTGTAAGTCTCAATTTCGTCTTGCGGCACAACGATGCTGAAAGTGTCCTTGACGGCTTCGTTTTTCCTTGCATACCACAGCATTTTCAAAATTTGCTTGAGGCCAATTTTCGCCCAACCTTGTTGGATTATTTTGGATAATGTTTCTTCTTTTGACCATGCATCTGGCGATGGAAGCATACTTTGGTCAAGGACCATCGGTGTAATGTCGTTGCCTTTGCAAAGATCCGCCCATTGCCCGATAATTGTGTAAAAGGTATCGGCATCCATCAAGGCATGTGCGGCCTGAACGTAGAGCACAAATCCATCACTGAGGTGCGCCAAAGTTACTGCAAACGGCTGGCTATTACCTTTTTTGAAGTTATTGATGTCAAAAGGTTTCACAATCGACCATGCGAGTTTTGGATTGCCGCAAACATCAGCCGTGCTGTGCCCTGTGCCGTCGATTTCTTCAAAAGGGATTGTGCCAACGGCATTTTCATCCCATTCCATTGCCTTTGTCTGAGGGTTGTATCTTCCTGTAAGATATGGGTAGGTCGCTGCAATTTGCGCAAGGGCTTCCTTAAGTTTGCCAACTTCAGGCATGTTTTCATATATCCATGCTCCTTTTATCGTCAAGCCCAACGAAAACAAGTCTGAAGAAGATAATTTCCAAGTATTCATATTTCAATGTTTTCACATGTTGTTTTGAGAAGCTGTTTTGAATTTTTGTCAGGGATTGCCTTCGGCAAAAAATCTTCTGAAAATCGAATTCAAAAATCAATCAAAAATCTTTGTTTTCCAGCCAAAATGGATATTCACGAGAAAGCAAGCTCGGATTTTTGAAAGATATTAAATGAAGATTTTTGAAACATTTCTCGGCGAAGCCGACCCTTTCGTATTTTCATTCAACAAAATCAAAACAAGCTCTGAATTTATTGGTTTTTAAGATTTTGCCGTGCTTCATCGTTATTTTCCAAAACGACGCCAATAATCTTGCAACTGTTCATTTCGGCGCATTTGCCGCAACTTCCAAGTTTCTTGCCCATGACGCACTTGCGGATTTCGCACAGATCGCTGCAATAATAGGTTTTCGGGCCTTCGCCACGGCATCCCAAGCAGTTGATGTGTTCGGGCAGGATTTCAATGTTGTTCAATTTGCTCCACTTGTCGGCGACTTCTTTTCTCAAATTGTTGTCGTCGTTAATCGTTGCGATGCGGGCTTCGCATTTTTCGCAATCCAGTCCGCAAAATGCTATCATCTCTTTCATTTTCAATTTGTTATTTGGTTATTTATACTTGTCTTATTATTTCTTATTGAATGCAAATCGGCTTTGAAATGATTCCGGTCTCGGTCAATACGCGGATGAGATAAATGCCTGCATTTGAACTTTCCAGATTGACTTCATAAAGTTCATTTTCAGCATTTTCCGATTTGATGCATTGCCCCAAGGCATTGAATATTTCAATGTGTTTCATGCCTTCCGCTTCAATGGTGAAATGTCCGTTTGAAGGATTCGGATAAATACTGACAGAAGGTGACACTTTTTCGTTCACTTTGGTGTCATATTTCGGAATGATATTCAGGATGATGCCTTCCAATTCGGTGAGGTTGTAGAAGAAATCTGGGTCGGGAATGAGGTACCAGCCATCATAACTGCCACCATAGCCGAAATTCATGTGGAAATAGCCATCTTCGCGGTAGCCGTCAACCACCACATTGTGACCGTTTTGCCCGTCGGGACTTTCCACGGCGAGATGAGCGGGATAACCGCTTTGCAGGTTGTCGATGAGCAACTCGTACATTTCATCACAAGGGTCTTTGTAGAGCACGCAGTCATCGAAACCGAAACGCTTGTAGGCATCGTAAGCTTGCTCGACATAGAATGTGCCCGAACCGCTTGAGGTATAGACTTGCGCGCAAGCCGTGCCACAAGCAAACACGATGGCAGCTGCCAGGTCGTTAGTGACATCTTCGCCCATGGCAAAGAGCTCATCGGCTTCGTCAAGGTATTGGTTCAAAGTCTCAAATGATGGAAAACCGATGGCTTCCCAGTCGTCGTCGATGTCGTAGTTGCGTCCGGCATAGTTGTGACGGTAGTCGTCGCTGTCATCAAAGCGTGTGCCTTGCGTAGTGCGCAGATAGTTGATAATCTGCCCCATGGCTACGGCAGGGCAGCCTGCGTAACTGCTCGAATTGGTGACTGGGTCGCGCGGACACATTTTATTATATGGCGCGTCTTGCGTCCAGTGTGAGGTCATCAGGAAGTCGCCCCTGACATTTTCGGCTTTTGCCTCGGCCAAAGCCTTTGGAAGCGGATTGATGTTTTTTGCAGGTTGTGCATAAATGTTTAATGCACACAGAATCAATAGGAATAGAAATGCTTTTTTCATTTTGATTATGTTTTATTGTTGTTTTTCCAAATATTCGATGATGTTTGGTGTAGTTTCGTTTTCGGCACGGAGATGTGGGGTCGGACTGACCAGTTTTTTCCCGGATTTGAGGAACGACAGCGTGGAGGCGAATTGCAACGAAATCATCTCGCTGACGACTTCATCGGAATAGAGCTTTGCATCATTGCTGCTCAGCAATGCCAGTCCGCAGACAAAGGCCCACAGTTGGATGAAGAGCCTATGGGATTGTTCTTTTGTGATGCCATAATCACTACAGATAAATTCCAGACATTCAAGGGCTTTGGGGTGAATCTTGTTTGCAACGTTAGCATCCCTGTGGAAGGCAAGGAGATCGAATAGGTTCTGCTCTTCGTGGGCGAAACGGACCAATCTCAATCCGAATTCCTTAAAGGCTGGCGTATAGTTGTTTACATCGGCGACATAGTCTGAAAAAAGTTGCTGTGCGGCTTGCTTGACCGCTGAGGCGACTTCTTCCATGCTATTGAAAACGGTGAAAATTGGCCGAGATGAACAACCTAAGGCGGTACCTAACTCGCGTGCCGTGAGGGCATCAAGACCTTTTCGCCGCACCAAATCGAGGGCTTTTTCTACAATTTCTTCTTTCGTAAATAATGCTTTCCTTGGCATAAGATGTTGTTTTACAACGATAAATATTAAAACAATTGTTTTGCAACAAGTGTTGCAAATATATAAAATTTCAATCTTATGCAAGAAAATTTAGATAAAATTATTGTTTTTGGGATTCTGGAATGATGATAGAAATTTGCGCTCAGATGCAAATTTAAAGAAAAAGATTTTGCGCTCAGATGCAAATTTAAAGAAAAAAATTTTGCGCTCATCGACAAATTTGTATCTTTGCAGCTGAATTTGTAATGTAAATCACTATGAATGAATATGTTTTTAAGCGCAAGATTTATGACCGTATGCTTCAATGGAAGAACCAAGAAAACGGGCGCAGTGCATTGCTCATAGAAGGTGCTCGTCGAATAGGGAAATCTACCATTGTTGAGACATTTGCCAAACAAGAATATAAATCGTACATTTTGATTGACTTTTCAAATGTTTTCGAAGAAGTTGATTCTTTATTCAGGTCGAATTTGGCGGATTTGAATTATTTCTTTCTTCGCCTTCAGGTATTATATGGAGTGTCGTTGGCAGAGCGTGAATCGGTGATTATTTTTGACGAAGTCCAGTTGCAACCATTAGCGCGTCAAGCCATCAAACATTTGGTGAAGGATGGTCGCTACGATTATATCGAAACCGGGTCATTGATTAGCATTCGCAAGAATGTTGAACATATCGTCATTCCAAGCGAAGAGGAAAAAATCAAGATGTATCCCATGGACTATGAGGAGTTTAGATGGGCTTTGGGCGACTATGCCACAATGGGGCTTCTACATGATGTATGGGAGAAGAAAATATCAATAGGCGATGATGTCGTTCGCGAATCAATGCGTCGTTTTCGTCTTTACATGTTGGTTGGAGGAATGCCTCAGGCAGTTAGTACTTTTCTAAAAACCAATGATTTAAGTGAAGTTGACAAGACAAAAAGAAAGATATTGTCTCTCTATTCAGAAGACCTGCAGAAACTTGATTCAACGGGAAGAGCCAAAGCGTTGTTCAATGCTATTCCCGCCCAACTAAGCAAAAACGCGTCGCGATACCAGGTTTCGACAGTAATAGATAATGGTTCCGCTTCGCGTTTGTCGGAGGTGATTGCCCTGATGAAAGAAAGCTTGATAGTTAATGTGGCCTCGCATGTGAATGATCCTAATGTGGGGATGGAACTGACTGCCGACAACGATTGTTTTAAGATGTATTTGAACGACACCGGCTTGTTTGTCACATTGGCATTTCGCGACAAGGAATATACCGACAATATCATTTATAGGAAATTGTTAAGCGACAAACTTGAAGCCAATTTGGGATATATTTATGAGAACATGGTGGCTCAGATGCTTCGGACAGCAGGCAACGAGTTATATTACCACACGTTTCCTTCCGAAAACAGGCACAATTACGAAATTGACTTCTTGCTGTCGCGTGGCACGAAGTTATGTCCTATCGAAGTCAAATCGTCAGGCTACAAGACCCATGCTTCGTTGGATGCTTTTAGAGAAAAGTTCGGTTCGCGTGTCGGACAGAGCTATCTTGTTTATACCAAAGACCTTCGAAAAGATGGCGAAACACTGTTAGTTCCGGTGTATATGACTCCGTTTTTGTAATTGAAACGTTTTTCAATTGCTTGTCGATGAAAAAAGATGAGCATCAACGAGGCTATGGATTTTTTCTACAATTCAAAAACCTTCGGCCTTCTTATGAATCCCGAAACAGGCTTGTATTATCAAAGTCCAGTTTATGTTTTCGATATTTTGGGAAAAATTAGGTTGATTTTGGCGCAATTTCTAAGAAAAAATACAAGGTGTATGATAAAGCAACGCTTAAAAAAAAGTTGTAACACATTTCAACGTTAGCAATTGTTTTCTTGTCAAAAGCAAATTTCCACAAATGAATAGGTGATTATTCTGTTTTCCAATTTATTTATGAATCATTAGCGATAATTGACTACGTCGAAATGTAAATTCACCGACACAAAGTGAGGTAATCTTCGATTTTGCGTTTTGCGAAACGTAACATCTTTTTATAGATTCTTTCCGTGTTTACTTCAGTAAAATGTTGTAAATCAGATTTTTTTAAGTTTATATTTGCTAATTATTAATGAAAGATTTATTTCCCTTACACTGCCAAAAGCACCAAAAGTTGCGCCGTGAAAATGCGCAAAAACATGGTCAAAGGATAAACCGTAGCATAGCCCATGTTCGGCAACTGGTTTTCCTCGGTGCTGCCAGTGGCTTTCTGCTGTTCGGCGGCAACGGTATTGGCAAAGGCCAAAGTCGGCGGGTCGGTGGTGGCGCCGCCAATCACGCCCATCAAAGTGTAATAATTGACTTTCAGCACCAGGCGCGCGAAGATGCCGACCAGCAAAGTAGGCACCATGGTAATGATGACGCCGTACAGAATCCACATGTAGCCGCCCGCCTTGATGGTGCCGATGAAACTGCCTCCGGCACCCAAACCGACAGCCGCCAAGAACAAGGCAATACCCACTTCACGCAACATCCAGATACCATGGCTGCCCGTGAAATCGGTGTCAATCCAGCCTTTTTTCACGCCAATCCAACTGACCAAAATGGCCATCACCAATGGGCCGCCTGCCAAACCCAACTTGACCGGCGCCGACATGCCAATCGGGACAGGAATCGAGCCTAATACGATGCCCAAACCAATGGTCAGGAAAATAGGTATCAGCAAAATCTTATGGCGTTGTGCAGCGGCTTTCGTGGTCTCGCTTTTCGGTGCCCGCACATCTTCCTGATTGGCATCCGACATGGGTTCGTTATCCAATTTCACCTTGCACACGGAACGGATAATCAGGCAACTGACAATGAGGCCGACAACACCCAAAGGATAAGCCACGGCATAGCCGTTGGCTATCGTTTCGGGACTGCAAATGCCCAGTTCGCCGACCGTCTGCTGTGCCGCCGACATGCCCGGCGTGTTAGTAATGGCACCCGTGTAAACGCCAGCCATCACTTCCAGAGGCTCGCCGCTGAAACGGCTAATCAACACCGTGGTCAAAACGCCCAAAGCGACAATGGCAATGGCGCAAAGATTGAGTTTCAAGCCGCCTTTTTTGAACGAAGCAAAAAAGTTTGGCCCAACCTGAAAGCCAACGGCAACGACAAAGAGAATCAAACCGAACTCCTTGATGATGTGCAACATTTCGCCATTGAGCGAAATGCCCAAGGCACTCAGGATGATGCCGATGAAAAGCACCCAAGTGATGCCCAGCGAAACGTGAGCGACTTTTAGTTTGCCCAACAGCAGACCCAACACGATGGAAACTGCCAGATAGAAGACCGTAGGGCCAACGCCCGAACCTGTGAAAAGTGATAACATGATGCCTGTTTTTAAAGGAATTGCCCCGCACAGGCAGGGCAATTCCAAATTAAGATGTCATATTGAATTTATTGATTTTTCAGGATTCGGCTTCGCCGAAGAAATCTTATTAAAATCCTCATTTAAAATCTTTCAAAAATCTTTGTTTTCTTTCACAAAGGACTATCAAGAAAATATGATTTTTGACAGATTATTGATTTGATTTCTTGCCGTCAGGCAATCCCTGCAACCAAATTCAAAAATTCCTATTTATTAGTCGCCCAAGGTAGCCACCATGACAGCCTTGATGGTATGCATACGGTTTTCGGCTTCGTCGAAAACGATGCTGTTCTTTGATTCGAACACTTCTTCTGTGACTTCGATGCCGTCGAGACCGAACTTAGCATTGACATCGCGGCCAACCTGAGTTTCGAGGTTGTGGTAAGCTGGCAGGCAGTGCATGAACTTGCAGTCCGGGTTGCCTGTCATTTCCATCATCTGCTTGTTGACCTGGTAAGGCATGAGCAGGTCGATGCGCTGCTTCCAGACTTCAGCAGGTTCGCCCATCGATACCCAAACGTCGGTATACAAGAAGTCGCAACCTTTGACGCCTTCGGCAACGTTATCGGTAACAGTGACCTTTGCGCCAGTTTCCTTAGCGATTTCCTTGCAGGTGTTGATGAGTTCCTGATTTGGCTGCAATTCCTTTGGAGCCACGATGCGGACATCCATGCCCATCTTGGCGCCACCAACCATCAGTGAGTTACCCATGTTGAAACGGGCATCACCGCAGTAAGCGAAAGTGACTTGGTTGAGCGGTTTGTCGCTGTGTTCCTGCATAGTAAGGAAGTCAGCCAAAATCTGTGTCGGGTGGAATTCGTTGGTCAAGCCGTTCCAAACAGGAACACCAGCATACTGGGCCAGTTCTTCAACGATGTCCTGAGCAAAACCACGGTATTCGATGCCGTCGAACATACGGCCCAAAACGCGGGCTGTGTCTTTCATGGATTCCTTAACGCCAATCTGTGAACCGGTAGGTCCAAGATAAGTGACGTGAGCACCCTGATCCTTAGCGGCGACTTCGAAAGCGCAACGTGTACGGGTTGAGGTCTTTTCAAAAATCAAGGCAATGTTCTTGCCAGTGAGGTGTGGTTGTTCTGTTCCAGCATATTTGGCAGCTTTCAGGTCGGCAGCCAATTTGAGGAAAAACTTTATTTCTTCCGGTGTGAAGTCCAAAAGCTTCAGGAAGTTTCTGTTTCTGAGGTTAAAAGCCATTTCTTTTATTTTTAATGTGTTAAACAAATTCTGAAAAGTGCTGCAAAGGTAGGATTTTTTTCAATCGGAAAATCACTTGCTCCTTAATTCTTGCAGTTCCTTGCGTGCAAGATTCATAAGTTTGATGTATTCCTCGTCCGAAACTATTTTTGCAAAAACGACGCTGGCAGCCAAACGGCCTGCCTCCACATCGCTCTGATAATGGAAACCCGTTATGATTCTGCTCTGCCCGAGTTCGTAGCCCACGCGGATGATTTCACATTCGTGCTCGTCGTCGATGGCCGTCAAGGATAGTGCAATTATCCAAGCCCCGATACTATGTCCCGAAGGATAAGAGGTGTATGCTCCGTATTTTTCTTCATCTTTAGGAATACTCGAAGACTCGCCGAAATAGCTGAACGGGCGCTCACGGCTAAAACTGCCTTTAGCTTTCACTATGCTCTTTCCTGCGAATGAATGGGTGGCTTTCAGGTAATTAGCTATGGCAGGAGTGTTTTCTTCGCTTATGTTAACCCCCATAACCTCACCAAACCTTTTGTGATAGAAATCGAGCTGAATACTGGCATCGTCGATGGCCTGTCTGCCTCGCTCGCTGTCTCTCATGGCATAGCCACGTTCATACATGATTGAATCGTTGAAAAAGGCATCCTTGTCATCGAAAGCCGGAAAACCGGGAAGATACTTCACGGCATCGGGACTTGTGATCGTTATTTTCCCGATTTCATTTGCCGTGTTGTGTCTGTAGGCACTGCAACCTTGAAGAAGAAAAAATGAAATGAATACTGCTGTTTTCGTGAATTTCATGGTGTTGAATTGGTTTGCAAAAATTGATATCATCCTTGATTCCGCAGGCCAAACTGCAATTTCAGTCTAAAACTTAGCATGCGGAAAGCCTGATGGGAACTGCTTCACAAAAGGTGCGGCAAAGGTAACAATTAATCTGACGGACAGAAGTCTTTCAAGGAATAAACTATGTTTTTTAACCGCTGATTTCCGCAGATTATACTGATTATCAATAAACTATAGATTTTACAGATTGCACAGAAATTTTGAATGCGCAAGCGAATGAATTGACACACTGTTACTTAATTTATCTTTTCCTCCTGAATGTAATCAGGTTATTAAGCTCAAAAAGAAGAAGGGCGACAATAAGAATTGACAAAGCCTTGGCAACCAGCTTGTCCCATCCCAAATTCTCAATAAAGAACATCAGAACCAATGAACTGATTAACAGCCCTATAAGCTGAATGCCATAAAAAACCAGGAAACGCGAAACAGGATTGTCCTTGACTTTGAAATTGTATTTTCTATTCAGGAAAAAACTGCTGATAATGCCAGCATGAAATCCAATGACATTGGCCCACTGATAGGACATTGATTGGAGCAAAATGCTAAAAATGCCAAACTCCAATCCCGTACTGACTATTCCAAAAACAGCATAAAGGATTAGTTTCCTGAACTTTTTATATAGTTTTCTAAGACTTTGTTTCATGTTTTAATGACATGAGTCGCAGTTTCCGCCATCACAGGAATGGCCGTGTTCGTGATGATGATGGCAATGATGCCCATGATTTTTCCGATATTCCACTTCCTCATCCATTTCCTGAATCGTGGGCTCCCTGACTTCCAAGACCTTGCCTTTCACAAACAGACTGTGACCCGCCAAAGGATGATTGAAATCCATAACGACATGATCTTCAAAAATTTCCATAATCTTTCCATCGAAAGGATGGCCATCCTTATCTTGCAATTTGATAACATTGCCGACCACGAGCAAATCTTCTCGGATTATTCCGTCTTCCATAAAAATGCCAAGTGGAGCATCCATCACTTTTTCGTCGTCGTGCCAGCCGAAAGCCTGATCAGGCGAAATGGTAAAGGCAAATGAATCACCGGCTTCCAAACCTCGCAAGCCATCGGAAAAACTCTTCATGATACGGCCAACGCCAAACATCATCACACGCGGTTTCTCTTCGGTGGCACTTTCCAAAATCTCGCCGTCGGCATTGTCAGCCTGAATGGTATAAACCAGTTTTCCAACCTTTAAATCTTCAATTTTCATTTTAAATTGTGTCGTTTTGGACTGCAAAGATAGGATTTAATTCGGCTTGCAGGAAAAAGACGAAACGCAAATTGTCACAAATAATCTGATAAATGTTTTTTGAACATGGTTTATCGGCTCATTTACGGTCATTTGCGATTTTTCAACAGACCAATCAACATTAATTTCTTGTCCAAAGTCAATACGTTTCAAAAATTTTCCTACTTTTGCGCGATTTTTGAAGATAGGGGATTGTGGTATCGAAAAAAAGCGTACTTTTGCAGTCCCTTTTGGAAAAAGGCAATTGTTAATTATAAAAGGAATAGAGTCATGTCAAAAATTTGTCAAATTACAGGTAAAAAGACGATTACTGGTAACAACGTTTCTCACTCAAACAAGAGAACCAAGAGAACATTCGAACCTAATCTGAAAATCAAGAAGTTCTACGTTCCGGAATGGGATGAATGGGTTGTACTGAAGGTTTCCGCAGCTGGTCTGCGCACCATCAACAAGAAGGGCATTTATGCCGCTATCATGGACGCCTCCGAAAAGGGTAACTTAAACCGTTGGTAAACCCGAATGTGAACTGAAAAAATATAGCTGCTGTGCGTTGCGCAGCGGCTTTTTTTGTTTGAAACAATATTCCAGCCAAATCAAAGTTATCTCAATATGCGTAAACACCTATTATTAATAGCACTGCTGCTTTCAACTTGTTTCGCCTTTGCCCAACAAAAGCAGACGGGTATGATTTACGGCAAAGTGACCGACGAAAAGAAAACCCCTATTGATTTGGCAAATGTGGCTGTGCCTGGCTCAACATTCGGCGTAACAACCAATGCGAGAGGATATTATGAACTAACTTTACCTTGCGACAGCACTTGGGAAATTGTTTTTTCCTACATCGGATACGAACAGAAAAAGGAATTTATCAACCTGAAATCAGACGAAAAACGCAAACTTGACATAATTTTAACCTCAACGGCCCAGAACCTGCCCGATGCCGTCATCAGCGACCGCGCTGTCGATGCCTCAAGCCTAACGCGCTTGGATGCAAAACAAGTTACCCTCCTCCCATCAATGGGCGGCGGCATTGAAAATCTAATAAAAACCTTGCCGGGTGTGACTTCGAACAACGAAATGAGTTCGCAATATACGGTGCGCGGCGGCAATTTCGATGAAAACTTGATTTACGTCAACGGCATTGAGATTTACAGGCCTTTTCTGGTTGGTTCGGGGCAGCAGGAAGGGCTGAGCTTTGTCAATTCAAGTCTGGTCTCAAACATCGAGTTTTCCGCCGGCGGATTTTCGGTGGAGTATGGCGACAAAATGTCATCGGTTTTGGATGTCACTTACAAAAGGCCAAGAGAAACAGCTGGCTCATTGACTTTGAGTATGTTAGGCGCTGAAGCCCATGTTGAAGGTGCCACGAAAAACGAAAAATTCAGTTATCTCGTCGGAGCACGCTACAAAAACACGGCGCTTGCCTTGAGCCTGATGGACACAAAAGGGTCCTATCATCCGAACTTCGCCGATGCTCAAGCCTTACTGAACTACAATTTCAATGCAAAATGGGAATTGTCGTTTTTGGGCTATTACTCAAAGAACCAATATGCATTAAGGCCCGAATCCGGTGAAACAGATTTTGGAACCATCAATCAGGCGATGCGCCTGAAAATCAATTTCGACGGCAAGGAAACCGATGACTACACAACGGGCCTTGGTGCCATGACCTTGACCTACAAACCTAATAATAATTTGAATCTCAAGCTGATAGCTTCTGCCTATTCGACTTACGAAACCGAAACATACGACATTACAGGTTGGTATTTTCTCGGTGAACGCGACCTCAGTTTGGGTTCAGAGACTTCTGGCGAAGTCATGGTTTATAACGATGTCGGCAAACATATCAAACACGCCCGTAACGCTTTCTATGCCCAAGTCTATAATTTCGACCACAAGGGAACATACGCTTTTGGCAACAGCTTGATGAAATGGGGCTTGCGTTTCCAGCATCAGGAAGTTGACGACATCGTGGATGAATGGCAGATGATTGATTCGGCTGGTTACAGCTTGCCGCATCCACATGATTCAATTGGTAATCCTCAGAATCTGAATCTGCTGCCGGATTTGGATGTAAACACAACTTATAAATCACACAACCTGCTTTCCATCAACAATTTAGATGGATTTGTTCAGAATTCATGGACAATTCCTTGCAATGACGACGGTGAATTTGTCATTACAGGCGGTCTGCGTGCCAATTACTGGGGTTATAATAAGAAAGTTTATGTCAGTCCACGTGCGGGCATCGCCTATCGTCCGAGTTTGGAAGGCCAGGAGTTGGTTTACAGGCTTTCGGGAGGCGTTTATCACCAAACGCCATTCTATCGCGAAATCCGTAAGCGCGACGGGACCTTGTTTGCCGATTCAAAAGCGCAACGTTCCTATCAGATTGTTTTGGGCAACGATTTCAAGTTCCGCGCCTGGAACCGTCCTTTCATCCTGACTTCGGAGGCCTATTTCAAGTATTTCACCCATGTAATTCCTTACGACATCGACAACGTGAAAATCCGCTATTACGCCGACCAATCGGCAAAAGCATACGCGACTGGCATCGACCTA
Organism: Candidatus Limimorpha equi; assembly: GCA_018065885.1. Classification (GTDB taxonomy): domain Bacteria; phylum Bacteroidota; class Bacteroidia; order Bacteroidales; family F082; genus Limimorpha; species Limimorpha equi. The sequence goes on along the minus strand of JAGHSL010000176.1, from coordinate 3,123 downwards.
AAGGTGAATGGCGAGTTTGTGAAAGGCATCGACAGTTGGGCAAGCCTTTCGCTGATGAAGACGCAAGAAGACATACAGGGCGATTATTATCTTGTTGACAGTGAAGGGAAAAAGCTGCCATTCTACAACCATTCCGATGCTGCCGTCGCCGACACCATTGCTTTGGGATGGCACGACCGCCCTTCCAATCAGTTGCTGAGTTTTTCTCTTTTCTTCCAGGATTATATTCCAATGGCTCCGACTTGGCACGTCAACATGACTTTGACATTCGGGACGGGCTTGCCCGTCAATGCAAACAATTCTGATTTCTATTATCCTGCCGGAAAATTCAATACTTACCGCCGTGTCGACATCGGCTTCAGCAAACAACTCATTTATGAAGGCAGCAGCTTCAAAAAAGGCAATCCGCTCAACTATGTCAAGAATATGTTTGTGAGCTTCGAAGTCTTCAATTTGCTGAACATAAACAACACGATTTCATACACTTGGGTGAAAAACACCGACAACAAGTCATACGGCGTTCCTAATTATCTCACTCCACGATACATTAATTTGAAATTAGTGATGGAATTCTGATAATGTCTCCCGCGATAACGCAGACTTACGCAGAGAGGCCGACAAAAAGTCTCCCGCTGATAGCGTGGATTTCCGTAGATAAGTCAGCGGAAATCACGAGATCAGCGGGAGAATTTAATATCCTTTTTGGATTTATTTCTGCCAAGCCTCAACATCTTCCAGCTGCAATGCCGGAATGTCGAGTTTGTTTTTCTTGCGGAGGCCGTTCAGCTTTTCGCGCAGAGCGGAAGCCTTTTCTTCCTTGATTGCCTCAACGGAAGTGTAGCCATTGCTGACCAAAACTTCGGCCCATGCTTCTGGAACGCCGATAGCCATGAAGTCTTCCTTGGTGGCGACTTTCTTTACTTTTTCAGGGCGCATCATTGGGAACAAAAGCACTTCCTGAATGGTGGTTTGGCCCGTGAGCAGCATGACGAAACGGTCGATGCCGATGCCCATGCCTGAGGTTGGCGGCATACCATATTCCAAAGCACGGAGGAAGTCCTGATCGATGAACATGGCTTCGTCGTCGCCGCGTTCTGAGAGTTTCATTTGTTCTTCGAAACGGGCGCGCTGGTCGATTGGGTCGTTCAGTTCGGTGTAAGCGTTGGCCAGTTCCTTGCCGTTGACCATCAGTTCGAAACGTTCGGTCAGTTCAGGATTGTTGCGGTGACGCTTGCAAAGTGGCGACATTTCGACAGGATAATCGGTGATGAAAGTAGGTTGTATGTAGGTGCCTTCGCACTTGGCGCCAAAAATTTCGTCAATCAGCTTGCCTTTGCCCATTGAAGCGTCAACTTCAACATCAAGTTGTTTGCACACATCGCGCAGTTGGGCTTCGTCCATGCCTGTAATGTCAATGCCGGTCTTTTCCTTGATGGAATCAATCATGGTGATGCGCTTGAAAGGAGCCTTGAAACAGATCTCGTTGTCGCCGACCTTGACGGTGTCGGTGCCCAACACTTCTGTCACCACCCTGTTGATCATCTTTTCGGTGAAGTCCATCATCCAGAGGTAGTCCTTGTAGGCGACGTAGATTTCCATGCAGGTGAACTCCGGGTTATGGGTGCGGTCCATGCCTTCGTTGCGGAAGTTGCGAGAGAATTCGTAGACTCCGGCGAAGCCGCCAACAATCAGGCGCTTCAGATAGAGCTCGTCGGCGATACGCAGATACATCGGGATGTCCAATGCGTTGTGATGAGTGATGAATGGACGTGCGGTGGCGCCGCCAGGAATGGCTTGAAGAACAGGAGTCTCAACCTCAAGGCATCCGTTTTCGTTGAAGAAGTTTCGCATCGAGTTGATGATGCGGCTGCGGGTGATGAAAATGTCCTTCACCTTGTCGTTGACCACAAGGTCGACATAACGCATACGGTAGCGCAATTCAGGATCAGAGAAGGCATCGTAAACAACGCCATCCTTTTCCTTGACAATCGGCAGCGGGCGCAGCGATTTGCTCAAAACAGTCAGTTCCTTGACGTGAACGGAGATTTCGCCCATCTGCGTGCGGAATGCAAAACCTTTCACACCGATGAAATCGCCAATGTCCAAAAGACGTTTGAAAACCGTGTTGTACATGGTCTTGTCCTCGCCTAGGCAGATTTCGTCACGCTTGATATACAGCTGGATACGGCCTTTTGCATCTTGCAGTTCGCAGAACGAAGCAGCACCCATGATGCGGCGGCTCATGATACGGCCGGCAATGCTGATTTCCTGAAATTGCTCAAGATTGTTGTCGTCAAACTTTTCAAGGATTTCCGTGGTACTTACCGTCACAGGATAAGCGGCCTGCGGATAAGGATTGATGCCTAACTTATATAATTCGGCTAAAGAATTTCTTCTGATTTGTTCCTGTTCGCTTAACATATCGTTTAGATTGAATTTGGCGCAAAGGTAGGAAAAAGTTAGGAGTTGGGAGTTAGGAGTTTTTATTAATTTGCAAAATCCTTTGCCTCCGCCGTACATTTTTTATGAATATAGTTTTTGCCTCAGTATATGCGTCTCTGTTATACTCGTATTGTTTGCTAAATTGCATTTGTCGCTTGAATTTTTCTCTCAAAATATCTGTCCCGGCAAACGCAGTTTTTCCTTTAGTGGAAACTGCTTGTCAAATTCCTCACATTCGTTTTCGTCGACGAAATAGCCTTGTGGCGTGGCATATTCGCCCTGAATGCCATTTAAATAGCCTTGTTTCAGTTCCTTACAGAGGAAAAACGAAGCATCTTCGCCTTCGGGCAGACCGTGATAGCGGATGCCGAACTCGGAAGCGAAAGTGAAGCCGCAATGTTTGTAGAAATCAATGTTGCCTTCGAAGCAAATGGCACAGAAGCCCATTTCGGTAGCTTTTGCGAGGGCATAATCCAAAAAAGCCTTGCCATAGCCTTGGCGTTTGTATTCGGGCGCAATGGCAAGCGGTCCGGCAGTGACGATGGGTAGCAGTTTTCCATCATCGCACTTGATTTCGGTACGCATGAAGATGATTTGTCCCATGATTTTGCCATCAATGAGCATCACGAAATCAAGTTCCGGGACGAAAGCCGCATCGTTGCGGAGGCAATGCAAAACATA
>JAGHSL010000401.1 GCA_018065885.1 Candidatus Limimorpha equi | reverse complement strand
GAAATTGATTTTGCGGCAGCCATGCAGCGCGAACTGAAAGAGGAAATCGGCCTTTCGGTGGCCAAAAGCGAGCTAAAATTGGTGAAAATCCGCCGTTACGAATATAAGTTCACCTTTTTATATATGCTGAAAAGTAATGTTCCCGTCGAGTTGTTGCGCCTTCAGGAAGAGGAAGTTGAATCGGTGAAATGGATGAATCGCGACGAAATCGAGCAATTGTGCAATCAGAATCTATTTCAGCGCGTTCATTATCAATTGCTTGTCGATTGTGAAGAGAAAATAAACTTCAGGAAGTAAAGTCTTTTGAATTAGTGTGAGTTGAAAAAATAAGCTGGACAGAAACAGCTGTTTTTCCGCTTCGCTAAACGTAAATTAGCGTAAATGAAACGCATATTATTGAATTTATAATCGCCTATATATCAGTTTAATTCATGGAAATTCATGTTTAATTTATGGAAATATGTGTTTATAAAAACGATATTGATAGGTGTCTGATTTGTCTCAACTTATCATTTTATTGTTACTTATCGGATAATTTCCTAAATTTGCAGCAATTTTATTAGTAATTAAAACTTAACATAATGATAGCAAAAGAATTACTTGACCCGAAAAGTATCGTGGTCGTTGGTGCTTCCGCCGACATTCACAAACCAGGCGGAAAAGTCTTGAAGAACTTATTGGAAAGCCCTTTCAAGGGACAGGTTTATGCCGTCAATCCTAAGGAAACCGAAGTGCAAGGCGTGAAATGCTACGCCAAGGTCGAAGAATTGCCTCAGGTCGACTGCGCTATTTTGGCCATTGCCGCCAAATATTGCGCTGCAACCGTCGATGTTTTGGCTCTGCAAAAAGGCACGAAAGGCTTCATCATCATCTCAGCCGGTTTCGGTGAGGAAAATGCTGAAGGTGCTGCTATCGAACGCCATATTGCTGACACCATCACCAGCGTCGGTGGCTCGTTGATTGGCCCTAACTGCACGGGCTTCCTGAACACCAATTACTGCGGTGCTTTCGATGCTCCAATCCCGCCGCTCGACCCGCAAGGCGTTGATTTCATTACCGGTTCAGGTGCAACGGCTGTGTTCATCAAGGAATACGGCATGAGCAATGGTCTGACTTTCAATAGTGTTTGGGCTGTCGGTAACTCGGCTCAAGTCGGTATCGAAGATGTCCTTGAACATTTGGATGAGACCTTCGACCCTGAAAAGAGCAGCCGTGTCATCATGCTTTATATGGAAAAGATTTCCAATCCGCAGAAGATGCTGAAGCACGCTCGTTCACTCATCAACAAGGGCTGCAAGATTGCTGCCATCAAGTCAGGTGGTTCTGCTGCCGGTAGCCGTGCTGCAAGTTCGCACACTGGCGCTTTGGCTACATCTGATGTCGCCGTCGATGCTCTGTTCCGCAAGGCTGGTATCGTCCGTTGCCAAAACCGTCAGGAACTGACGACGGTTTGCGCCATTTTCATGCATCCTGAAGTGAAGGGCAAGAACATGGCTGTCATCACTCACGCTGGTGGTCCTGCCGTCATGCTGACCGATACTTTGTCGAACAACGGCATGGATGTGCCGCACCTCGAAGGTCCGAAGGCTCAGGAATTGTTAGGCAAACTGTTCAATGGTTCATCAGTCGGAAATCCTATCGACTTCCTTGCTACGGGTACCGCCGAACAACTTGGTTACATCATCGATGCTTGTGAAAACGATTTCGATAACATCGACTGCATGTGCGTCATCTTCGGTTCTCCAGGCCTGTTCTCTAACTATGAGGTTTACAAGGTTTTGGATGAAAAGATGAAGACTTGCAAGAAGCCTATTTTCCCGATTTTGCCATCCATCATCAATGTGAAGGACGAAATCGCCGACTTCATCCAGAACAAGCATAGAATCAATTTCCCGGAAGAATGTGTCTTCGGCAACGCACTCTGCAAGATTTACAACACGCCGAAACCGCAGCCTGAAAATCCTGTGATGCCAGAAATCGATGTGAAACGCATCCGTGAAGTCATCGACAGCTGCGAAAACGGTTATATCGATCCTGAAAAGATTGCTCAACTCCTTGATGCAGCAGGCATTGCACAAAAGCAAATCCGTGTTGTCGACAAGAAGCAGCAGGCCGTCGACTTTGCTAACGAAGTGGGTTATCCGCTAGTGATGAAGGTCGTGGGACCAGTCCACAAGTCAGATGTCGGTGGCGTGACCTTGAATGTCCGCAATATCGAAACCGTGGAAAAGGAATTCGACCGTTTGATGGCCATCAAGGACACTTACGCTGTTGAAATGTATCCAATGCTCGATGGTACGGAAGTTTACATCGGCGCCATCCGCGATGCCAAGTTCGGTCATCAGGTGTTCTTCGGTTTGGGCGGCATCTTCATCGAAGTCTTGAAGGATGTTCAGAGTGCCATTGCTCCGGTCTGTGTCGATGAAGCTAAAGATCTCATCACGAAGCTTCGTGGCTACAAGATTTTGCAAGGTGTCCGTGGACAGCAGCCTGTCAATGTCGACATTTATGCTGAGCAGGTCGCCCGCGTCAGTGCTCTCGTGATGGCAGCTCCTGAAATTGCCGAAATGGACCTCAACCCATTGCTCGGCAATCCGAAGAACGTCGTCGCTGTTGATGCACGCATCAGAATTGAAAAATAAGAGTTGGACTGCGAGACTGCGAGGTCACGGGACATCGAGGTGTTGGTGTCTCGAGACCTCGAAATCTCGTGCTCTCGCAGTCGAAAAATAACAAATATGATTACCGAAAAAGCCACCTATTATCTGGTTTATGCCGCTTTGGTTGCCGTCACTTTTTTGGCTGACCAATGGCTGAAAAAGCCTGAAAAAAAGAGTCGTATCCTTGGCTATGCCGTTAGTCTTGTGGCCGATTTCGCCATTTTGGGTTATGGCATGTACCTTTATTTTGTCAAGGGCGAAGATCAGACGGGTTTCATCCTCGGCAGCATCATTTTTGCCGTTTGCGTTTTGTGCTTGTTGGGCCGTTATTGGCAGAACAAGGAACTTGACAAGCGCAGAAGGCATGAATAGTCCGTTATGAAAAAATCAGATGTCATTACAATAATTGTGGTTGCCGCTGTCATTTGCGGCTTCGCTTTTATTCCAGGCGCTTGGAATTGGTTCAACACTACGACCGCCAATCACGGTTTGCTGATGAGTTTCTTTAAGTTTGCCATTCTCGGCACTTTCGGCGAGATGCTTTCCTCGCGTATCCGCGAAGGCGTTTACATGAAGAAAGGTTTCGGCTTGTTGCCGAAACTGTTGATTTGGGGCGTGTTGGGTGTTGTCATAGCTTCGGCCATGACCATTTTCAAGACGGGAACGGTGGCTTTGCTTGATAAAGGTTTCCATTTGAACGGAAAAGCAGCCGAGTGGTTTGCCGGTAGTCTGAGCTGGGGCAAATTCTTTGTCGCCTTGTGTGTCAGCGTGCTGATGAACACCTTGTTTGCTCCAGTCTTCATGACTTTCCACAAAATTACCGACATCCACATCGCTGAAACAGGCGGCTCACTGAAGGGTTTCTTCGGCAACAAACTGAAAATGCGTGAAACCATGTCGCAGAAAAATCAACTGGGACACGCAGTATGGTTTTATTTTTGCCAAAACTATCCCGCTTTTCTGGTATCCGGCTCACACCATAACGTTTTTGCTTCCAGGTACTTGCCAAGTGCTTTTCGCTGCATTCCTCGGCTTTGCCCTCGGCGTGATTTTGAGCATTAAGAAATAATCGGATTTTTGTTGAAAATAAAATGAGATTATATTTGCAACTCTGAAAGTTTTTTCAATACATTTGCACCAAAATAAAGGTTAGCTGTTTCGGTTCTCGCAGTTAGCCTGGTAAAATAGGCAGAACCCCGTTTATAAATTTTAAAAACACCTAATCATGTCACAAAAGTCAGACAACAAGGTTTTCCCAAAACCAGTACTTATCATCAGTTTCATTCTCATCCTCTTTGGATGCGTCTGTAGTTGCATTCAACTTTATCATGAATTTTTTGTTGAGTGCAATGCTTTGCGTCTCATTATGAGCTTGTTGTGCTTCGTTGGTTTCATCATGACCATTCTTTACCAGCTCAATATCTTGAAGGATTCGAGATTTTTCTACACCACTTTGATATTCATTTTCGCCTTGACTGTAGCCATTTCAGGTATAGTTTTTTCTGAATTTGCCATAACCAAGTCCTCGAGCCTTGATACTGTCGTTCTGGGTGTGGTGAGAAGACTAATCCAGTTCCTGTCGCTTGTCGTCTTTGCCGCTGTGTTTGTCTTTGATGCACGTTGCAAGGATTTGAAGAGCAAGTTTTTCGAGGAAAGCACCGAACACTTGAGCCGCATCCTGTTTTTGGAAATTGCCATCATGCTGATTTACCTTTGCTGCGGTATGATTCCGGCTGGCTTTAGTTCCATTTGGGGCGTGTTTGTCAGTCCATTGCTCTTTGTGGGCGTTTTCATTTGCTATGCTACTAGAATTGCAATGAAAAAAGCTGAAAAGAAAGAAATGAAATAAAAATCGCCAAATTTTTATAAGTAGAATTGGCAATGGGATTTTGGCTCCCGTTGCCAATTCTGTTTTTTTAGCAATGAGGAATGACTTGTGGTAGTTGTGTGAAGCTGTTTTTGATTGGATAATTTTCCTATCTGGGTTTTGCGAGCAGCTTTCTGTGATGCCGAGTTGGCTAATATTTCTTTGTTTTATCGAACGTAAATCCCTACGAGTTTGGATGTTACATGCCGATTTGCATGGTCGTTAGGTGGAAATATTGTAAAATGTTTGAAATTGGCATCTCGTCGGGATGCGCTTTGTGAAAGTTCATAAAAATCGAAATGGCTTTTAGGTAATTTTCATAAGTAAACAAGTGTTTTATTTATGTGCCAATATGTTTTCTGTTATAATCATCAGAAAATATACATGTTTTTATATCTGATTATCAGATTGAAAGAGTTTTTTCTGAAATTTTTTCACTTTTTTCTTGACAGCATTGCTAAATGTCGTACTTTTGCAGTGTACTAATATACTAATACACCAATACAATTAATCATTTAAAAATTTAGCATTATGATTGAAATTAAAAACCTTGACTTCGCTTACAAAAAGCAGGTTGTTTTCAACAACATCAGCCTTTCATTTGAAAAAGGTAACATTTACGGACTTCTCGGCGAAAACGGAGTGGGGAAGACCACGCTGCTGAAACTCATCAGCGGCTTGCAGCAACCCAACGTCGGCTCTTGCACCGTCGACGGCATCGACCCTTTCAAGCGGCTGCCTGAGACTTTGCAGAAGATGTATTTCATTTCGGAAGATTTCGCCATTCCGGAAGGCACGCCCGAAAAGAATGTGAAATCAATCGGAGTGTTTTATCCGAATTTCGACTTGACGCTTTTCCGCGACCTTTGCAAGGATATGGAAGTCGACCCGACGCGCAAATTCTCCGAAATGTCGTTTGGCCAGCAGAAGAAATCGCTGATTGCCACGGCTTTGTCGCTCAACACGGATTACCTTTTCTTAGATGAACCGACCAACGGCTTGGACATTCCGTCGAAGAGCCTGTTCCGCCAGGTGATTTCGAAACACATCAACGATGGCCGCAC
>JAGHSL010000302.1 GCA_018065885.1 Candidatus Limimorpha equi | reverse complement strand
AACGAGCCTTTGCCCACGCCATCGGAAGTATAGCGGTAAACCGTTCCGTTGCTGACGTAATCCCCCGCATCGGTCACATAAATGTCGCCATTCTGCGGATCTATGGACATATTATAAAAGTTGCGGTTTTCAGCGACAATGAATTCCTTATCAAGAGAGGACGCATCATCGATGGCCATCCTGCACACGTTTTTATCGATGAAATAGAGTTGCGTTCCGCTCTTGTCGATGCAAAGATGGCTTGGATAGCCACCAACGAAAGGATAGGTCTTCTCTACCTGTTTTAGCATTGGGTTAATCTTGCAGAGAAAGAAAGTGGTATCTTCCCAACCATTGTCGCAAAGCACCCACACCATGCCATCCTTATCGACCACCATGCTATTGGGTTCCTTCTCAACCTCAATTTCGGATACCACAACATCGTTTTGAATGTCAATTACTTGCACCGTACTATTGGAAGTGTCAGGCTGATAGTAATTCGACCAATTTGTTGCCCACAATTCATTGCCGACTTGCAGCAAGTTTTCGGTAGGATTACCCGTCTCTACGAAACCACAGTGGGTCATATCCTGAGGATTGACAATCCACACCCCTGTTCCAATCATATCGCTGACGTATGCCTTATTGGGAGCCACGATGCGCATTTCGCGCGGCGAATAAAGCCCGTCAATCTTTGCTTCAAATTTCATGGTTTTGGCATTCACCTTATAAATATAATTGCTATTGTTGACCACAATGAATAGTTTATCGCCAAGTAAGGTCAAGCTCTGAGCGACATCGCCAATCGGAGAGCCATTGACGCGGTAGAAAAGGTTGTTTGTAACCGTATCCGTTTCCGGATTATAGAATGTCAACGAAGAGTTTGCAAAAGTGTAGGTCCCTTCGTTCAGCACAAACACACCCTTCCCAACTGTTGTATCTTCAGTAATGAGAAGGTCTTCTTGATGGCAAGAGGCCAATCCAAAGGCAATCAATGCCAATAAAGCAAAATTTATTTTCTTCATTTTCAATATTATTATTACTGTTTCATTATTCTTTCAACATACACTTTATCGTGATTTGCAACTCGGACAAAGTAAATGCCTGCATCCCAATTGCCCAAATCGATGATGGCCTTTTCTGCATCAAGCACAAAGGCATTGACTTTTTGCCCCAAAAGGTCATAGATTTCACACATGGAACCGGCTCCCGAACATACCGTCAACGAGCCGGAAGTTGGATTAGGAAAAACGGAAAGGGCATCATGGCCGATTTCATTCAAACCGTTATGGTGCGCCAAATCGTGAATAACCCCTACAGCGTCCAAATCGAAGCCACTCGATGCAAAAGGAGTTGGCCACGGATCGTTGACAGGATTGCCTTCTGAATCGTATGTAGCATATTCGGAATCGATATTGCCCACCACATCAATCAAGCGCACATAGGCAATATTGTTTTTGTCGAGAAGCGCATCATCCTCTATGTCATCAATATCGAAAGGCGTACCATAAAACGCCTCGTATTTTCCCGCAAAATTATGGATAAGACTTGCGTCCATTGTTGCAAAACTGCCGCATTGGGTATCAGCAGGCACTTTCGAGACGGCAGGAAAACGGAAGAAATGCTCACCATCAGAACTCACTTCGACAAATGCCAATTCCAAAAACACATGAGGCGTGCTATGAAATCCATTCTCGAACACAGCAAAGTCAGGGCCGACTTCATTGACAATGTTGGAAGAGAAGGTCAGGGTGGCCACGCCTCCATCACCCAAGCTGACCACCATATTGTCGGCTTTTCCGATGCCGTCAGCATCCGCACCATACGAAGCAAAACCTAAACCTTCATTGCCGATTTGCTGCAATCCGCGTTCAACGGTGCATCCCGTAGCCCAAGCCACGAAAGCCGACGAATCGGCATGCATGGCAGTGCTGCCAGGTAAACCCGCCTCTGGCGCAAACTGCGCTATCAACGAAAGCGGCAGCACTGTCATCAAAAAAAAGAAACTTTTTCTCATTTTACGACTAATTTCAAAGTCTTTGAAGCATTGGCATCCCTTATTGCTACGAAATACACACCGCTGCCTAGGCGCGATGTCTCGATACGGACATTGGTTTCACCAATTGCATTGATGCTTTGAACATTCACCAAACGGCCTTGCATATCGAAAACCGAAATGGCAGTTTCGCCAACACCATCAAAGTTCACCCATGCTTCACCGACGGCTGGGTTAGGATAAACCGAAACGGTAAGGCTTTCACCCTCTTCGATGCCAGTAGTGTTGGAGACGGGTTCAACAGGCTGTTCCCATACGTATGTCCATTGTGCGATTTCGGTAGCACATGATTCATCGCCCCATTTGACATAATCTCCATCGGCAACGGTTTGTTCATCAAAGCCATACCATGCCATAGTCCCGTTCACATTAAGCAGCCAATACATACCTGCCAACGAGAGGTTGACGTCACCATAATTATAGGTCAAATCAGTGACCATAGTGCCTGCCGCCTCGTAGCCAAAGCGCGAATCCGATGCTGCAATGGCATCCATGACTTCTTTCACGACAACCATCTCGCCATCAAAACGATAGCCCCAGGCCAAAGCCATATTGGGATTGTTCCAATTAACGATAAAGACGACCTGATGCTGACCTTCGCCAACCCAGAAAAGGATGTCATCCGGACTGATGGTTGCATCGGAAGCAATGGGATAGACTGGAGCGACCTCCTTGGTCCAAACAAAGTTCCAGCTGCCAGCCTGAACTTCAGTAGCGCACGATTCATCACCCCATTTGACATAGTCTCCGTCAGCAACGGTTTGCTCTTCAAAACCATAAGATGCCATAGTTCCGTTCACATTATAAAGCCAATACATTCCTGACAGCGAAAGGTCAAGGATGCCATCATTAAAGGTGATGTCTTCTACCATGCCACCTGCTGCAAGAAAATCGAAACGGCTGTCGATATCCGCGATTTTTTCCATCATTTCTTTTACCAGAATAGTCTCTTCATTAAAGCGATAGCCCCAAGCCAGAGCAGTATCAGGACTGTTCCAATTGACGATAAAAACGGCTTCGTTGGCACCTTCACCAATCCAGTAACGCACCTGTGAAGCATCAATAGAAGCATCTTGCTGGGCAAAAACACTTCCTGCAAAAGAAAACACAAATCCCAAAAGGGCGCAAAGAGTAAAGTTTTTAAAACGCATAATACTTTAAGTTTTAAAGGGTTAATAATAAGTTAATGAACCGAAATAAAACTTCGAGGAAATGATTTGGAACACCTATTTAAGAAGGTGATGACCAGCTCTTGTCCCGAAAGCTTTGTTGTCGCGACATGAGGCAGGTCTTCTGACTTACTCCTTTCGGTCTGTCGCCTTCCCATCGTTGACGGAGTGTCGTTTGACAGTGGCAGAATGACAGACTTTTGCAAGAGCTTACAGCAGCGGGAACTGTACGGGATTCTCACCCGATTCCCTATTGAGCCTTTCGGCACCGCATATCGGGTGCAAAAGTAGACAATTTTT
>JAGHSL010000068.1 GCA_018065885.1 Candidatus Limimorpha equi | reverse complement strand
GGCTATTGCGCAGGGGCGCACCTCTTCCCATTCCGAACAGAGAAGTTAAGCCCTGCCGCGCCGATGATACTGCAGACACTGTGGGAAAGTAGGTCGCCGCCCACCCTTAACGAAAACCCTGACACTATAAGCGTCGGGGTTTTTTGTTTTACTTAGGCTCTTCCCCACCCTTTTCTTGCATCTTGACCTTGCGAAAAACATCAATTTTTGAAAGCACACAAAAAAATCCAACATATTTCTACAAAATCTTATCTTTGCCGCATAAAAGCATTATAAAAAACGAAATTCAATATGAAAAAAGGCATTATTTTGATTTGGTCGCTTTTGGTGATGGGAACAATGCAAGTGTTGGCCCAAAGCACCAATGGAACTGATTTTTGGGTGGCGTTCATGCCAAATTATACGGATGAGGGTGCGCCTTCTGTCAAATTGAATCTTGTGGTGACGGCGCAACAGACAAGTTCTGTCACGGTGGGAAACCCCAGAACAGGTTGGTCCGAGATGATAAATGTGGACGCAGGCGAGTCCTCCACTATCAACATCCCGAATGAATTAGCCTATTTTCAAGATGAATCGGATTGCGTATTGGACAACGCTTTCCATGTGACATGCAAGAATTCAATTTCAGTATTTGCCTCTAACGACAGGGACTATAGCTTTGATGTTTTCAATGTCTTGCCAACGCATGTGCTTGGCAGTGAATATATTCTCCAAGTGTATCCCCGGTATGCCTCCCCCATGAAACCCGAAAGGTTGGCATCTGAATTTGCTATCGTTGCCGTTGAAGATAACACTGTGGTGGAGATAGATTTGACTTTCGACTCACAGAATGGCCATTATGCCCATCAACCGTTCTCCGTTACCTTGAATGAAGGGCAATGCTACCAACTACAGTGTCTTCGTGAGGGCGAGGGCGATTTGAGCGGAACACGGATAACAGCCACCAACAACAAGCCCATCGCCGTGTTTGCAGGCGACAGAGGTTGCTTGATTCCAGATTATTTTTCAGAGGCGGTGGACGCGGCCTACGAGCAAATGATTCCTATTGAATATTGGGGAAAGCAGTTTATAGTGACACCGACCATGATCAAAGGGGTTGACAGGGTACGTGTAACTGCCTTAAACGATAACTGCCAAATTAATGTTAACGGTGAGTGGGCGGCAACGATAGAATCCGCCGAAACATTCGAATTTGTAACTTACGATGCACAGCCTGCAGCCTATATCGAAACTTCAGAACCCGTTCTGGTACATAAGTTTTTGCCTGGAGCCATGTATAATTACCAAGGAAATAATTACTGCGACCCCTCGATGGTGTATATCTGTCCTTTGGATCGCTCCATCCATCATGCAACATTTCCCACTTTTGGCGATTCGAAATGTGAGTTTTTCTTTGTAAACATCGTGGCTGAAACAACAAGTGTCCCAGACATAAGCCTGAATGGCCAAAGCATTGATTCCTATTTTAGGGAAGTGCCTGGCAACCCAGATTATTCCTTTGCTCGCATTGGTATTAACAACGAGACGCAAACTCTGTCGAGTTCATTAGGCGGTTTTGTAGCCCATGCTTATGGGTTAGGACCTTGCGTGAGTTATGCCTTTTCTGTCGGGGCTGATTTGTCGTGGCATAATGTCCATGTTGCAGAGTACGAACCTGATAGTATAACGACGGCTTATCCCAACCCAGGCTGTAACACGCTCAACATCCGCACGTCCTTGCAGAATGCCCATGTGGAAGTGTATGATATGAACGGAAGGCTCGTTCAAAGCCAAGCCCTCACGGAGCCTGTGACGGCAATTGATACAAAAGGTTGGATTGAAGGTATTTATGTTTGGAAGGTGATAAATAACGGCAAGGAAACCAATTCCAGAAAGTGGATTAAAAAATGACCATTGTAAAAAATCTTCTTTTTTTAGGTAAGCATTACGGCTTACGCTAAATCAAAATCTTCAACCAGATAACCCTTTGCTGCCAAATTTTTCTTAATTTTACCGCAAATTTTTTTCGATGGGTAAAAAGCTGTCATTATTTGTTATCATGCTGATTTTTAGTACATTTGGTTTCTCTCAAGAAAGCAAAGGAGATTCAGTTGTGCCAAAACCTGCTGCAAAAGTGCCCCAAAAAGCAATCGACTCCACCTTCGTGACTTACTACAACGCCTCTTTCGACAGCATTTACCTCAACGCTCCAAAAGTCATAGACACAGCCACATTCAACGCCAACGATTTCGATGTACTCAGCAGAGAAAGAACCATTTACAGCACTTTGTGCAATACAGGATATGCCCACAAATCAATGCGCTTCACTTATTCCGATAAAGTCGGATTCGATATGGGGCTTCCCTCCTACTCCGCTTTCGTTAAGACAAAAGAAAAAATGGAAAGCTATGTTTCGGTTCTGCCTTATTCGGAAGCCCGATATGTGATGACCATCGGCAACAAGGAGCAGCATCTCAATGTAAAGTTCGGCCGGCAATTCGCCCGCAGGCTCTACATCTCCTTTGCATTCAACACCGAAATTTCGCCCGGTGTCTTTCAGCACTGCCAGACCAACAACAATTATTTCTGGATCAATGCGCATTACACCACTGAAAACCAACGCTATGGCGTGATGGCTTATTGGTACCGCAACAAAATGGACATGCAGGAAAACGGCGGCATCGTAAAAGACGAAGACTACATCTCAAATACCGAAAGCGATTACAATGCCATCAGAACCAATCTTACGACTGCTTCCAATTACATCAAAGTCAGCGGAGCAGGTTTGGAACACTATTTCAACCTATTAAGCAGCACCGTAAGCATCAAGCGCGAAAACGACACAACGCAAGTGTCAGATAGTCTTTTCGTTTCGGATTCCCTTGTAATGGACTCTATCACAATGGATTCCATTGCATTAGATTCCATTTTGTCGATAAAGGACAGCATTCAGTTTGCCGAACAAAACGAGCAAATCGAGACGATGGCACGAAAATTCACCTTGGGACGCATCTGCCACAAATTCGACTACCAGAGGAACCAGCTTTTCTTCAACGAAACCTCACCAAGTGCCAGTTTTTATCAGCCATTTGCCATTGATACGCTTTTGTTTCCCAGCATGACAACCGACACTACAATTGTTCAAGCCATCACCAACAAATTGAACTGGAACAGTTTAGGTTATCAGCAATATAATGACGATGTGCCGTTTTTCGTCTATGCAGGTATCGAACAAGGCATATACAAAATCAAGCACTACGATTATATTGAAGGTGAAATAAGTCCCGAACGAAACTTCAATCAGTTTAGCGTCAACGGCGGCATCATCATCAATCTTTTCAAGTCGACAAGAGTTTCTGGGAAG
Organism: Candidatus Limimorpha equi; assembly: GCA_018065885.1. Classification (GTDB taxonomy): domain Bacteria; phylum Bacteroidota; class Bacteroidia; order Bacteroidales; family F082; genus Limimorpha; species Limimorpha equi. The sequence goes on along the minus strand of JAGHSL010000068.1, from coordinate 2,120 downwards.
GCAAAACTCATCACATTGGGCCACCAAATCGGCGATTTCGACATCAACGGCGAATGGCGGCAGTTTTTGGGCACTACCAATAAGAATTTCGGCAAACTCATTTTCAACATTGATGTTAAACGCCAGTCAGCCAATTGGTTCGAAGAATCCTACATTTCCAATCATTTCCGCTGGGAAAACGATTTCGATGCAGCGACCTATCTCAATTTCGGTGTAGCCTACCAATACAAGGCATTCAGTTTCGGTGTAAAGCAGACTTCCATCAACAACCTGATTTACTTTGGTTTGCAAGCCCGTCCCGAACAGCTCAACGATTTTTGCAGCATTAGCGAAGCCTTCGGAAGTTTCCATTTCACACTCAGGAGGTTTGAGTTCGATGGTTTTGCATCCTTGCAAAAAGCAAGCAATGAGAACGTTGTACACCTTCCTCTGTTTTTAGGAAAATTCAAGTTTTCCTATTCGCAGCCGATTTTCCACAAGGCAGCCACCTTGCAGCCCAGCCTAACCGTTCAGTATTTCACAAAATACTATGCCGACGCCTATATGCCGGCCTTGCGGACTTTCCATTTGCAAAACGAAGTGAAAATCGGCGATTTCCCCTTCATCGACCTTGCCTTGGCCATTAAGGTCAAGCGGGCGAATGTTTACGTTTCCTACACCAATATGTTCTTATTGACAGGCAATTACGATGCTTTCATTGCGCCGCATTACCCGATGAGAGGCAGCAGGTTTTTCATCGGCTTCAACTGGAGATTGTTCAATTAACCACCACAAAAGCCAAAAATCATGATGCAAGCCGAACTCCTACCCACCACCAACACTTTGGGACAAGTGACCGACACCATAAGGCAGGTCGCCGATAAACTGATTCGTCCTGAAATTGGAGAAAACATTTCCGCAACCATCGGAAACGGATCCTCTTCAGGAAAGACCGGGCTTGCAATCGCCATCGTAGGTTTGCTCATTTTTGCGGCACACCTATTCTCAAGCCTTTTCAGCAAACGGCGCATTCCTGATGTATTGTTCCTGATTATCATTGGTTTAGTCATCGGCCCTGTCCTCCATTGGATTACACCGGAAATGCTTGGTGGCGTCGGGCGCATTTTCACCGGCATTACCTTGGTGCTTATCCTTTTCCAAAGCGGACTGCAACTCAGTTTCAGATCCATCGTTTCATCAATCAGAAGCACTACCCTACTCACCTTGGCGAATTACATTGCAACGACCATCATCATTTGGCTAATCGGATGGCTGGTTTTCAGAATTAACCCCATGGTATCCATAATGTTAGGGACAATTTTAGGCAATACGGCATCCGCTGTTGTCGGGCCGATGGTCGAACAGCTTCACATGACGGAAAAAAGCCGTGCCATTATTGTCCTCGAAGCTGCTTTGGGCAGTGTGCTTAGCATTGTTTTGGCACTGGCCATACTGAAAGCCATACAGTTAGGCACGGTGAATGTTGGCAGCATCATCGGACAGATCTTTTCATCATTCGTCCTTTCCATCATCATGGGCATTCTGGGTGCCATTTTCTGGGCTTTCATTCTCGACAAGGTCAGGCTCATCAAAAACAGCATTCTCACCACTCCGGCCTTCGTGTTCATCATCTACGGCATCAACGAGTGGATGGGCTACAGCGGCGCCATTGCAGCCTTGGCCTTCGGCGTTTGCCTTGCCAATATAGAACGCATTTACGGATCTTGGCTGAAACGTATCATCAAAAAAGAACCGACACAGCTGAACGAAACCGAAAAATCGCTTTTCAGCGAAATAACACTTTTGCTGAAGACCTTTTTCTTCATTTTCGTCGGCATATCAATTCAACTCAATGAATTCAAGCCGATTATCATTGGATTGGGCATTACTGTCGTCATCTACATCATGCGTATCTTTGTCGTCAGATTCTCGATTCTGAAAAAATACAACATTCCGAACATTGACAAAATATACATGGCTGTTCTCAATCCAAAGGGATTGACGGCAGCCGTCATTGCCACCACCGCCGCCGAAACCGTTCCTCATGGTACCGCCATCAAAAACGTAGTATTTTCAGTCATCCTTTTCAGCATTGTCATCACCTCCGTTTTGGTGCCGCTCATTGAAAAGAAAGAAAGCGT
>JAGHSL010000006.1 GCA_018065885.1 Candidatus Limimorpha equi | reverse complement strand
AGATAGTTCGATTTTTCATAACTAAAAACGATTTCTTGGGAAAGCGTAATCGTGTTGCTGTAAATATTTGAAAATAAGATAAAAAGGATTCTTCAAAGTAACATTTAATGAAAAACACGTTTTTGTGCTACTGTTTTATAATGCAAAGTTCGTATTACGAAAAAAGCGTTTCAAATAATATGACAACTTCAAAATTAACCTATGGTTTGAACCAAATTCTTCCACAATTTGTTATCTATTTGGAACAAAAAACTATCTTTGCAAAACCAAAAAAGTCATTGAATTATGCATTATTTGTTAATCCTTTTCATCGTTTCGCTGCTTGCTTCAAGCGTGGGTTTCAAGTATTTCATCTATTTTTTCAGCATCGGCTACGGCTTTGGCATTGCTGCATTGGCTGCCACAATTGCCATTATTTTCTGGGGTTCGCTCAGCCTGCCGACCATTGTTCTTTGTCTGGTTCTGTTTGCCTACGGCTGCCGTTTGGGCATTTATCTTTTCAAGCGCGAACGGAAAAGTGCCGATTACCGCAAAATCCTTTACGACCCATCCTTGCAAGAGAAAAAGCCCGTTTTTGAAGTGATGATGGTTTGGATTTTCTGCGCCATTCTTTATGTGGCCGAAATCAGTCCTGTGGCTTTTCGCCTGAGCAATACCGCTGAAAATCTTCCGATTAGCAACACATGGGCTTGGATTGGTGCCGTACTGATGGTTGCCGGTGCTTGCCTCGAAGCGGCTGCCGATGCTCAGAAAAGCGCTGCCAAGAAAGTTAATCCGAAGCGATTTGTCGACACGGGATTATATAAGATTGTCCGTTGCCCAAATTATTTGGGCGAGGTCACCTTGTGGACGGGCTGTTTCCTGACTTGCATCGGTGCAAGTTGCAGCACGTGGCAATGGATTGTGGCCGCCATCGGTTACATCGGCATCATCTATGTAATGTTCAGCGGTGCGCGCCGTTTGGAACTCCGACAAATTACAACTTACGGCAACGACCCTAAATATCAGGAATATGTCAAGAAAACGCCAATCCTGATTCCTTTCCTGCCAATTTACAGTCTGGCCAAATATAAGTGGCTGCAAGCGTAAGAAACCTTAATTTCGGTGAATCAATTCGCCAAATATTATGATTTTCGGTGAATTTGTTCATCAATTTTAGGGATTTTAGGTTCTTTTCCAACATAGAATCTCCCTTCGACAAGCTCATGGAAGCAAAAATTCCTGATTTCTCAGACTTTTCACTTAGAAACTCTGAAACTTTTTCCTCCTAACTCCTAATTTCTCACTTCTAACTTTTCCACTTTCAAACTTTCCACTCCAAAATGATAATTTCCCTATTTTTGCGCCATGAAATTCAAATCGTCTTGCATATTGATTGCAGCTTTGGCCTTTCTCGCTTGGTTTCCATCGTGCGGTGAAAACAAAAACGAAAAGACTGAAAACCATTATGTTATCGCAACTTTGCGCGGTCCCTCTTCGATGGGAATGTTGCAATTCATCGACAGCGTGAAGCAAATGGAAAATGCCAATGTCGAGATTCAGGTTTTCGATGAGCCGCTGCAAGTGCGCAAAATGATGCTCGACGGCAGCGCCGATTTTGCCAATCTGCCCACCACAATGGCGGCTTTGCTTTACAACAAAGGCATTGATTATCATTTTGCTGCGGTGCCAGTTTGGGGAACGCTTTACCTCTGCGGCAACGACAGCACCATCCGGTCGTGGGACGACTTGAAAGGCCGAAAAGTCTATCTGATGGCCAAAGGCATGACGCCCGATGTGATGTTCCGCTATCTTTTGACTGAAAACGGCCTCAAACCCTACGAAGATGTCGATTTGGACTACCGTTTCCCGACGCACATCGATTTGGCGAATGCAACCATGGCGGGCCGCGCCGATTTGAGCGTCATTTCGGAGCCTTACCTGAGCATGGCTTTGGAGAAAAATCCATCCTTGCATATTTTGATGAATCTCAGCGAAGAATGGCAGAAAACCAAGGGAATTCCTTTGGCTGAAACGGCTTTCATCTGTCGCGCTGAAATCGCTGAAAACCAAAAGGAAACTGTCGATGCCGTTGTGCAAGCCTACGCAAAATCAGTGGATTGGGTGAACGGCAATGTGAAAGAAGCAGCGCAACTGGCTGTGAAATATGGCATTATTGACGATGCGATTGCAGCCGAAAACTCCATACCGCGTTCCCATCTCCGCGTGGCCGCTGCAAAAGATGTGCAACAGCAAATTGAAGATTATCTTCGTGTGTTTTATGAATTGGATCCGCAAATCATAGGCGGCAAGATGCCCGACGCAAAATTTTATGAATAAGAAGAATACCTATATTGGCATAATCTCCGTTGCCGTGATGCTGGCGCTTTGGGAAGTGGCTGCGCTTCGCATCGGCTCCGAGCAAATCATGCCGGGACCTTGGGCGACTTTGTTGGCCACAATCCGGCTTTTTGCCGAAAAGGATTTCCTTCTGGTGGTCGGCAACACGCTTCTGCGCGGCTTGATTGGCTTTGCCATTGCCTTGGTTTTGGGTGTCGGTTTAGGCATTTGGGCAGGTGTAAATGAAAAATTTGAGGCCTTCTTGCGCCCTTGGATTGTGGTGATGCGTTCCATTCCTGTTGTGGCTTTCATCCTTCTGGCCTTGATATGGTTCAAATCAGGTTCAGTGCCTGTGTTTATTGGCATTCTCACCATGTTTCCGATGATTTGCACCAATGTCATCGAAGGCATCCGCAATGTGGACAGCAAACTGATTGAAATGGCGCGGTTTTACCATGTCAGCGAGAGCCGCATCATCAAGGAAGTGTATGTACCCGCCATTGCGCCTTTTGTGGTGAGCGGCATTTCGAGTGCTTTCGGCATTGGCTGGCGTGCCATCGTGATTGGCGAAGTGCTTAGTCAGCCGGAATTCGGCATCGGCAGCCGCATGCACGCAGCACAGTCGTTCCTGAATGTCGATGTTCTGATAGCCTGGACTTTAATCGCCATTCTGATTAGTTTTCTCTTTGAAAAAATCATCCGTTGGGGCGAGAAAAATTTGATAAAATGGAAATGACATGGCACTGGAACTGAAACATATCAGCAAGCAATTTGACGGCAACGTCGTTTTCAAGGATTTCGACATTGCCTTTCAGGAAGGCGTGATTTCCTGCATCCTCGGTCCTTCGGGTTGCGGCAAGACCACTTTGCTCAACATGATGGGCGGCGTGACGGCAGCCGATGGCGGCGATTTCAGCAGCCTCAACGGCAAGCGTTTTTCCTATATCTTTCAGGCTCCGCGATTGCTGCCTTGGAAAACCGTTGCGGAAAACATCGGTTTTGTCATGGACCGCAACCTTACGGCTTCCGAACGTCAGCAAAAACTTGATTATCTGCTGCAAATGGTCGAAATGGACCATTATGCGCAATATTATCCTTCGCAACTCAGCGGCGGCATGGCGCAGCGCGTCTCCATTGCAAGGGCCTTTGCCATCGATTCTGATGTCATCCTGATGGACGAACCTTTTTCAGGCCTCGACATCACTTTGAAGAAAAACATCATGGAGCGTTTCGTGGAGATTTGGAAACGCGACAAACGCACGGTCGTCTATGTCACGCACGACATCGACGAAGCCCTGCTGCTCAGCGACGAAATCATCGTGTTCAGCAAGGCTCCTGTCAAGATTGTTGCACAAACGCAGGTTGACAAAGACAACCTTCAAGCGGTTAAAGATTTGATTTTGAAATCGTTGTTGTGATTTTTGTATTTGGGTCTGTAGAGACGTTTTGCAAAACATCTCTACACAGCCAAATAATAATCATTTCCGAACCACAAATTTCACCGTCTGTTGTCCAACACAGATGAAATACATCCCATCATCCAATCGCGAAACATCGATAGTTTGGTTGTCGGCAATGTTGCCTGTCATCACGGTTTGACCGAGCATGTTGCTGATGCTGAATATGCTGGCATCGCCTTGGCTTTCAATGTATAAGGTGCCGTTGGTCGGGTTTGGATAGAGGGCGATGCTTTCGGAATCTTGTGCTGAGACATTTTCTTCCACAGTGAGAATTTCATCGCAATCGACCGTACCCATGTGCAAAATCAGATTGTCATTTACCCAGTAACAACGCAGGCTTTCAACATCAAACGGTAGGGCTTTCTGCATCAGTTTTTCGGGGAAGAAACTTGCCACATGCCCGATGCCGCAGACGATGTTGCCCGAAAAAAGGTCGCCTTCATCGCTGACTTTTAATACTTTATATGTTCGACCATCGTATTCAACGAGTTCAACGGCATCTACATGCAGGGTGATGGTTCCCATTCCTGCCTTAATCTGCCACTCGTCGCCGGTTTCGGCTGCAAAATCGTAAAGCGTGGTGAACTCGTTCAAAGTCTTGTTCCACCAATACACCACATTGTTTTCCTCGTAAACATATTCGTGCGTGATTTCCTGATGCTTGTCGTACAAGGTGTTGGTGCGCACAATGATTTTCACGTCCTTATGGTTGATGACCGTGTCGCCCTCTTGCTGCAACTGCTGGTAAGTGATGCTGCCGTTGTCGTTCACGATTTCGTAGTACCATTCGGCGTGGGTTGGAGCAAATTCAGGCATTTCTATATAGTTCGTGAATTCTTCCCAAATCGGAGCATTTATATAGGTTTCGGCACTGCCAGCTGGAACATAAACAGGTATGCTCTTTGAAACACCATAAAATGCTGACATTGAACTTGATACTGGAATGGTTGGAGGTTGTTGTGCATAACAATAAATCGATGACAATGATGAACAATCAGAAAAAGCTAAATAGTCAATTTCTCGTATGGTTTCCGGAATTATTACTTTCTTTAGATACTGACACAATCTGAAACAACCTTCAGGGATTACAGTTATGGAATTTGGAATGGTAATTTCTCTGAAACTGCAAAAATGAAATGCGTGTTCGCCAATACTTGTCACAGTGTTAGGTATCACGCAAGGGTCTGTATATTCACATCCGGAAAATGCATAGTCTTCAAGTGTGGTAACGGAACTTGGAATAATTGGGAAAGCACCTTCTCCAACATAATAAAAAGCATATTCCCCGATGCTCACTATATCTTCGGGAATAACGGTTGTCTTGCATCCAACCCTCAATGTCTTGCTTTCCCTTTCAATGATGGCGTTGTTTTCTGAATAGAATCTTTCATTGTTTTCATCAACAGTTATCTCAATCAGGTTTCTACAGCCACAGAAAGGATTTTCATTATATGAAGAAATTTGATTTGTGGAACTTGGTATGTGTATTGCTGATAGTGAAGTACAAAATGCAAAAGCAAAATCATCAATGGTGGTAAGGGTGTTAGGGAAAACGACATCAGTTATTTTATTACAATTCCTAAACATTTCGTAAACAATAGTTGTCAGACTGTCAGGCAATACCAATTGGCCTTCGAATCCGCAATTAATAAAACACATTAAACCATAATCAACGTTTTTATTAGGCAATGATAATCCGCTTAATTTTTTGCAATAATTAAAAGCAGATCTTCCAATGGAAACAATTGTAGCGGGAATGTCTAATGTTCCTGTCCATTTTGAGCAGTCGCCGAAAGCAAATTCACCTATTGTTGTTAATGATTCGGAGAGTTTTATATCGGTAGCGTTTTCACAATGATAGAAAGCTTGTTCTCCGATTGTTGTTACCGTGTTGGGAATTTCAATGGAGGTTAGTCCCGTACAATGGTCGAATGCGTGTTCTCCGATTGAAACGATTGTCCAAGTGACATTGCTACTCGTAGTGAATGTTTCTGGGATGATCAGATCGCCTGTCGGTTTGTCGTAACCGTAATAATAATTGTCGCCACTCATTAAGCAAGGATAAGTCACACAGGCAGTGTGGTTTTCGCTATCTACAATGTTCAGATAAATCACCTGTCCAGATGGCGCTAAGATTGGGAAATCATAGGCAAAAGACTGCATTGCGCAAGAAATTGCGATGATTAGAAAAAGGATGGATTTTTTCATGATGTATAAATTTTAATTTGTTAATATTCAATTGATTATATTTTTTCATTTGGAGACGTTGCACGCAACGTCTCTACACGGCGTTGACGATTTCCTCGAAGCTGCGCTTGTCATCTGTCATGTCCATTTTCATTTGCTTGATGCGCACCTTGCGGCGATAATACGAATCGGTTTGGGTGTCCAACAGAATGGAAATCACCTGGTTGGAGAAATTCTGCTTTGAGAGGCAGCAGATGCGCACATCCCATTTCGAGAGTTTCGGGAAAAGGCTGAGCAGGCGCTGCGAGAAACCGTCGTAAACCAAATCGGTCAGACCGATGAAATCGGCCCAGTCGTCCTCGCTGAGCGTGAAGTTCAGCGATTCGGTGGTCACTTCTTCGGTGAGGCTTTTGGC
>JAGHSL010000327.1 GCA_018065885.1 Candidatus Limimorpha equi | reverse complement strand
ACAGGAATTTTCGTTCCGGCAACCGTGACATCCGACTTGTCGAGATCCTGAATATGGTCGAAAGAAACAATGTATGACTTGTGGACACGCACGAAACGGTCTTGCGGCAGCATCTCCTCCAAATCCTTCAAGGCGAACAATGCCGTAATGCGGCGTTGTGGCGTGTGGAAAGTGACATATTCGTGCTGTCCCTCGATGAAAAGCAAGTCGTCGTAATTGATTTTATACAGCTTGTAATCGGCCTTAACCGTAATGAAATCAGCGGATTTGCTGACTGCATCCGAAGTCTTTTTCGCATTGATGACCTCCGTCTGCGCATTGCTGCCAATAGCCTTGCTGATGGCCTGGAAAAAGCGTGGGAAATCGAATGGTTTCAAAAGATAATCGGTCACGCCAAGATTGAAAGCATCAACCGCAAACTCGGAATAGGCCGTAGTGAAAATCACGGCAGGCTTGTGTTCGAGACTTTGCACCAATTCAAGCCCTGTGATGTCAGGCATCTGAATGTCAAGCAGAAGAATGTCGACTTTGTTGTTTTTCAAGGCTTCGATGGCTTCAACGGCATTCGCACAGCTTGCCACCAATTGCAACGAATTGATTTTCGACACATAATCCTGCAAAAGTTTTCGCGCCAAAAATTCGTCATCGACGATTACCACATTATACTTTTTCTCTGTCATATCTCAATTGTAACTTTATATTTTCCTGTATCTTGTTCAATTTCAAAACGATAGTTTTCTCCGTAATGCAACATCAGGCGCTGGCGCACATTCTTCTGCCCTATTCCCGACTTAGCCTCGCGGTTTTGGGCAACCGTCACAGCATTCTGTGCCACGCTGTTTTCGGCCTCAAAGCGGAAATGGTTTTCCTTTTGCGTCAGTCTGATATGGACATATCCTTCAGGATTGCTTTCCAAACGGCTGTATTTGAAACAGTTTTCGGCAATCGGTTGCAACAACATCGGTGCAATCATAAAATTCTCATTTTCAACATTTTTTTCAAACCGCACGTCACATTCCTTTTCCATGCGCATCATCTGGAAATCGATGAAATTCTCCACATATTTCACCTCTTTTGACAACGGAATCACATCGGCCTGGCAATCCACCAAGACGTAACGCAGCATTTCCGAAAGTTTCAGCACGCCGTCGGCAGCGTTTTCATCGTTCATGTAAACCATCGAATAGATGTTGTTCATGGCATTGAACAGGAAATGCGGATTGATTTGCGACTTCAGGTAGCGCAGTTCCATGTCTAATTTCTCGCTTTTCAGCTTGTCGGCGGCAATGCGGTCTTCGTTTTCCTTCCTTTGATAATAGAAAATCAAGGCGACAGCATAAACGGCTATAAACCAAATTGTTCCAAGCAATAGGGGGAACGGACTATGGCTCATGATTTCTTCAATGGGCGTTTTAGCGACATGAATCAGCAGGAAAACTCGAATGATAGCCGAAAGAAAAGCCCAAAACAGAACGGCAAAGAAACTGAGTATGATGAAAATCATAGTCTTTTGCCTTGCAAGCAGATAGCGGATCAGCACCTTGTTTACAAAAGCGACCAGCAGCATCACTTCCATCAAAAAAGCAATAGAATTGAGCAACTTGTATAGGAAACTGCTGCTTGGATCGGCAGCCAAAAAAACGACGAACAAAATGAGCCACGTCACACCTTTTTTATGAAGGCGATCAATGAAGCCTAAATCGGTTTCTGCATGTTGCATTTTCATCCGTTCCGAATTTTTTGGCAAAAGTAAACTGAATTATTGGTTTTCAAACCATTTTTCAACAAATGAAAGAATTTTGTCAATTTTATAAGAAAGAACAATGGCTGTTTTCAATATATGAAAACGATGAAACATGATTTTTCTGCAATTCCAATGAAATCAGAAACGGTTTCTATGTATAACTTTCATATCTTTGCGCAAAATTTAGAAACTATGTCAAGAATACTCATCATAGACGACCAAGACGCCATTCGCCGCGTGCTGCGCGACATTCTCGAAAACGAGAAATACCAAGTCGACGATGTGGCCAACGGCATGGAGGCCCTGCAACTTGTGAAAGATCAGGAATACGACGCCATTTTCTGCGACATCAAAATGCCTGAAATGGACGGCATCGAGGTCTTGGAAGCCGTCAAGCAGCTATGCGACACGCCTGTCATCATGATTTCGGGACACGGAACCATCGACACGGCTGTCGACGCTATTAAAAAAGGTGCGTTCGATTTCATCCAGAAACCGCCCGATCTGAACCGTCTGCTCATCACCTTGCGCAATGCCCTGGACAAGCAGAACCTCAGCACAGAGAACAAGGCCCTGAAACGAGCCGTGAAACGACAGAACGAGATGGTAGGCGAGTCGGACGCCATGATGGATGTGAAAGACATGATTGAGAAAGTGGCGCCCACCAACGCCCGCGTGCTCATCACCGGCGAAAACGGTACGGGTAAGGAACTTGTGGCGCGTCAACTGCATGAGTTGAGCAGCCGCAATTACGGGCCTTTCATCGAGGTGAACTGCGCCGCCATTCCTTCAGAACTGATTGAAAGCCAGCTGTTCGGTCACGAAAAAGGCTCCTTTACTTCCGCCATCAAGACCCGCAAAGGCGATTTTGAACTCGCCGACGGCGGCACCTTATTCTTGGACGAAATCGGCGACATGAGCCTTGCCGCCCAAGCCAAGGTGCTGCGTGCCTTGCAGGAAAACAAGATTACGCGTGTCGGCGGCGAAAAGGAAATTCCCGTCAACGTGCGCATCTTGGCCGCCACCAACAAGAACCTCAAGGAGGAAATCGAAAAGGGCAACTTCCGCGAAGACCTCTATCACCGCCTGAGCGTCATCGTCATCAACGTGCCGCCATTACGCGAAAGGAAAGACGACATTCCGTTGTTGGTCAACAACTTCGTGGAAATCATTGCCCAAAACATGGGCAAGGCCACGCCTACCTTTACCAATGAGGCATTGGAGGAACTGAAGAAATTCAAGTGGACGGGCAACATCCGCGAACTGCACAACATCGTGGAACGTCTTGTGATTCTCAGTGGCAACGAAATCACGAAAAATGATGTTTTGCGGTATGCTAATCCGTTGAATCAGTAGTTTTTAGACGCTGATATTTCATAAATCTGACGCAAATCTTTGAGATTTTGCTTGCATTGTTTTTGCCAAAATTAACTTTAAAGTGAAAAAAATATTCATTTATAAGTTAAGTTTTTAAAATAATGTCGTATTTTTGTGGGCGATTAAAATGATACGGCATGAACAAAACTGTCTCAGTCAAGACCATCGAACAAAACGACAATGTCAGCCTTTATTCCATTTGTTTCGATGGAAACAAATTGAGCGAATACGAAAAGTTCCTGACCAAATTCAAAGACAACGCCAAACTAAACCGTGATTTTCAAACCATTATACTTGCCATGGCGAAAATCATTGAGCATGGTGCTTTGGAGCGTTTTTTCCGCAACGAAGGTAAAATCAACGATAATCTTTGCGCCCTATCCATTGATTCAAGAAAACTTCGATTGTATTGTCTGCGCATTTCCAACCAAATATTGATTGTCGGGAACGGAGGAGAAAAAACGACAAGAACTTACCAAGAAGACGAGCAGTTGAGTGGCTATGTGATGGATCTTCAAAAATTCGACGAACTATTGCGTCAAGCCCAATTGTCAGGCGACATCAGTATTGAAAACAACGTTATTACAGGTATCGACACCGCAACATTTGAATTATGATACAGAATCCTTTATTTCGCGAATGTCTCGAAGCGATTCCCGAAGATCGCAAGGCCGAATTTGAATTATCATTTGCCATTGCCACACGCATTGATGAGTTACTGAAACGCAAAGGAATGACCCAACGCGAGTTAGCTCAAAAACTTGGCAAAAAAGAATCAGAAGTCAGCAAGTGGCTCACGGGCAGACACAACTTTACGACAAACACCCTTGCTCGCATTTCAATCGCCTTGGATGCACCCATCATCAATGTGGCATCATCCTATTACGGATTAAACGGACAATCATGTAGCCAAGTGGCTGAATCGAAAGCCAATTATCAATAATCGCAGCAAAAACCGTCCCATATAGAAAAAAAGTATTACTTTTGCGGCCTGTTCTTTGAGAAAGACATTTCATCAAAGCGGCAAACATTGGGGGTGACCGGTTTTGACAGCAAGATGAATTGTCATGTAAGCATGCCGAGCCTCGCAGTGACGCTCGTTAATCTTGACTGCAAAGAATTAATTGGCGAAAATAACTACGCTTTCGCTGCCTAACCGAAGCACAGTAAGTTAAGGCTTAATCCGCTCACAAGGTGGGTGGACGAAACATCTCGCAGATGGATCCTCCTGATTCCGGTCTGAGTCCGAGGTGCTAAGCAATTTCAGGATAGTCCCGTCGGCGCTTCGACGCCGGGGCGAAACTCAGAAGATAAGGTTGCGTTTAGGGCGTCTTCCCCCTTGCACAGCACGAAAACCAACGGCGGAATAAGCATGTAGAAAGCATGAGGGTTCCTTGTTTGGACGAGGGTTCGACTCCCTCCATCTCCACAAAAATTTACAAATAAAACTCGCTGATTCTCAGCGAGTTTTTTTTATTTTCAAAGAATTTCACTCCCATTTTTTGCTATAATTGTGTTTTCCTGATTTAGGTTGACTCGGTTTCACTGATTAATACTGATATGAATTGACTTATTGCTGTTAATCTTGAAATGAGTTTACCATCCGAGCCTTATCCCTGTCAGTGTGCGTAACTGATACATCGTTGACTCTTCTTTATGAGTCAACCTATTTCTGGGGAATACAAAATCAGTCTTTTATTAAACAACAGCCAATCATAATCAAAAAGGGTCAGAAATCAAGTTTTCTTTCCATCGAAATCATTCCGACATACATGCTGTTGCTGATGTCGGTGCCGTCGAAAGTTTGGAAAGCCATGTAAACATGAAAGTCGCCATAGATCATCCTGTCAAACACAGGGCTGAACACTCCGTCTTTTCGCGAGGCAGTATGCGACAGTTCTAATGACGACCGAAAGCCGTAATTCCCTTTGTGCAAGAGAAAGACCAATTGGTCGTCGGCATTGGCACAGGCTTGTCCGCTGTTGTCAGTCCATGTGAAAACGATGTTTCCGCCATCAACATGCACCGAGGCGTTTTCGGGTGGCGACAGAAAACCTTGGCACACCAGCACTTTCTGGGGGTCGAGGACAGGAGTGTCGTCAACGATGGTGAATGCATTCTTCATAAGGTGAGAAGAGGCCTGGCCGTAAGCCTTGCCTTTTTCAACGCTCTTGAAACTCGTCTTCAGGAAATCCTTGACGGGACTGAGAAATTCGGTCATCAGTGTGATTTTTTGGCGATGGATTAGCTGCTTCGGTGATTTCCTGTCGTGGTGGTACGAGTTGCTCGAAGCTCTGACAATCTGCTCTCCGGAGCGAATGTAGAATGAAAGGTTATTTATTCTGCCTTTCATAAGTCCTGTTTTTGTGTATTGTATGGCCATGATAACTATATGGTATCGTTACTATATGAATAGGATGCAAAAGTAATAAAGATATGATGTATTGTCAACAAAAAGATAAAATAATTACCATTTATTTACCTCTAAATACTAAATAAAAGGTAAATATGTGGTATATATATGCTAAATAAGTTATATGCAAGACATAGCGTCATAGTAGGATTAGGTAGAGGTAAGGGCGGAGAATTGTACAAAACAAAATCTAAGATATTATTTACTTTTTCCCAATTTAGTGATAAGTTGGTAGTCAAAACTAAGCTGCAAAATAAATATTCTCATTTCGACAAGCTCAATGAGCTGCAAATCAGCTTGTTGAGCTTATCGAAGCATTGCATCTTTTATGTAAACTAAATACGCTCATCTACTTATTTTTTTAGCGTTACTTAATGGAAAATATGTATTTTTGTAGTTTATTAAATTCATTGCAAATAAATGGAAAACTCACATAGCCAAATAGTTTCTCTCATCTGGAACATTGCTGACGATGTCCTGCGCGACGTGTTCCTCCGCGGACAGTATCGCGATGTCATCCTTCCCATGGTGGTGCTGCGCCGCCTCGATGCCTTGCTGGAACCCACCAAGGAAGAAGTGGAACAGGAAATCAAGGACAATGGCGGCTTTGACGGCCTCGACGAAGGCATCCTCACCGACATCACCGGCCTGACTTACTTCAACACGAGCAAATGGACGCTGAACCGCCTGAAATCGCAGGCTACCGACAACAACGACTTGCTCTACAACAATTTCGTGGAGTATCTGAATGGCTACAGCGAAAACGTCCGTGACGTGCTGAAGAATTTCGAATACTACAACAAGGCCCGCAAACTGGCCGACAACGACAGGCTGCTTTCCATGATTGAGCGCATCACCGACCCACGCATCAACCTCACCGACAAGGACGCAACCGACCCTGACGGTTTGCTGCTTCCTGCCCTTACCAACGTAGGCATGGGAACGGTATTCGAAGAACTTTTGCGAAGGTTCAACGAAGAAAACAACGAGGAAGCGGGCGAACACTTTACGCCAAGAGATGCCATTTCGCTATTGGCCCATCTGATTTTCGAGCCTGTGAAAAACAACCTGCCAAAAATCATCACCCTTTACGACCCGGCTTGCGGTTCGGGAGGAATGCTCACGGAAGGACGCGAGTATCTATTAGACATCGGAGTGAAGAACACGGCCATCCAGCTGTCGGGAACGGAGATCAACCCCGAGACTTATGCCATCTGCAAGTCGGACCTCATCATCAAAGGCGTGGATCCAAGCGGAATGCACTTAGGCAACACCATCACTGATGACAATTTCGCCGACAAGTCGTTTGGCTACATGCTGACCAATCCGCCTTACGGCAAGTCGTGGAAGACCGACAAGGAAAAGATCTATCACGACAAGGCCCTTCTCGACCACCGCTTTGAACTTACGCTGAAGAACTTTGCGGGCGAAGAAGAAGTCCTTGATAGCACACCTCGAACCTCCGACGGCCAGCTGCTGTTCATTCTCGAAGAGGTCGATAAGATGAAACCGCTTGAATTTCAGCCTCAAGGCTCACGCGTGGCTTCCATTCACAACGGGTCTTCCCTATTCACAGGCGATGCAGGCAGCGGCGAGAGCAACATCCGACGCTATCTCATCGAAAACGACCTTGTGGATGCCATCATCCAACTGCCAAACAATATCTTCTACAATACGGGCATCAGCACCTACGTCTGGATTCTCACCAACAAGAAAGCCGACAACCGCCGTGGCAAGGTACAACTCATCGATGCTTCGCAAGCCTTCGAGAAACTGCGCAAGAACCAGGGTTCGCGCAACTGCACCATCTCCGAACCGTTCCGCAATGCCATCCTGAAAGTCTATATGGACTTCGTCGAACAGGAAGCCTCCGAAGAAAACAAGATTGGTTCGAAGATTTTCGACGGCGACGACTTCCGCTATTACAACGTGACCATCGAGCGACCGCTGCGCCTGAAGAGCCAGTTCAACGCACTCAAGATTGATGAAATGCTCTACGACAGCACCGACCTCGAAATGAGCAAGTGGCTGCATCAGACCTACGGCGAGCGCGTTTTCACCGGACTTGATGACGAGATTCCGAACATCAAGGAATACCTGAACGAAAACGAAATCAAGATGACGGACAAGAAACTGGCCAAACTGGTTTCTGCCTCCGCATGGAAAGACCGCCGCACGATTCAGGATGCCGCAAAAGCCCTGATGAAAGCCATCGGCACAGAGGTGTTCATGGATTACAACATCTTCGCCGAAAAAGTGACATCCACGGCAAAGGCCTTGAAACTCGATGTGAAAGGCGCTGCGCTCAACGGCATTGCCCGCGCCATGTCGGTCACCGACCCCGAAGCTGCACCCGTCATCAAGAAGCAACACACGACAAGAAGCAAGGATGTCGAGTTGCTGGAAACGGTTTTCGGCATCAGCCCGGAACTGCTTGCTGACTACGGCTACACAAAAGAAGGCTATGGCTACATTGAATATGAGGCCGACAGCGACCTCCGCGACACAGAAAAAATCCCCGTTAAGGAAAACATATATGAATATTTCCAACGCGAGGTTCGTCCGTATGTGGCCGATGCCTGGATCAACCTCCCTCCTACCAAAATCGGCTGCGAAATCTCGTTCAACAAGTATTTCTACAAGCCTGCCCCATTGCGCAGCTTAGAGGAGAACGAAGCCGACATCCTTAAACTCGATGCCGAAAGTCAAGGATTCATCAAGTCATTGTTTGAACTGATGTAAGCGTATGGAGAGGTACAACGAATATAAAGATAGCGGCGTACAGTGGTTAGAAGAGATACCGAGTCATTGGGATTTTTTTGATAAAATGTAAGAACATGCAACAGATTACGATAACAGACAAATCATACACTGAATGGGTCAGCCAACTCAGTCAAAGATACAGGAAAAGCCAGATAAAGGCAGCGGTAAAAGTCAATAGCGAAATGCTGAAATTCT
Organism: Candidatus Limimorpha equi; assembly: GCA_018065885.1. Taxonomy (GTDB): domain Bacteria; phylum Bacteroidota; class Bacteroidia; order Bacteroidales; family F082; genus Limimorpha; species Limimorpha equi. Next base: position 10,957 of record JAGHSL010000327.1, on the reverse strand, counting down.
ACTGGAGCCTTGGCCGTGACATTGTCAAAAACTATCTTGACAACAAATACGGAAGCCAATTCTATAGCGTGTTGAGTAGCGACCTGCGCAGAGAGTTGCCAGATGTCAGTGGATTGTCCGAAAGAAACATCCGCTACATGAAGGACTTCTATTTGCTTTATTCTCAGGAAAAAGCAATTCTGCCACAACTTGTGGCAAAATCTGACGAAGCAAATCTGCCACAACTCGTGGCAGATTCAGAAGAAGCCCTTGAAAACTCATGGCTTGCAATTCTGTTTCAAGTACCGTGGGGACATCATCGCTTAATTATGGATAAGGTCAATGGTGACCGCAACAAAGCTCTTTTCTTCGTTAACAAGACTATCAAGGAAGGTTGGAGCCGCGACATGTTGCTCAATTTTCTCAGCACCAATCTCTATGAGCGCGAAGGCAAAGCCATCACCAACTTCAAGGATACACTGCCTGAACCAATGAGCGACCTTGCCAATGAGATTACAAAAGACCCATACAACTTTGCTTTTGCTGGCATTCGTGGACGCTACAACGAGAAAGTCCTGAAGGATGCCTTGCTGAGGAACATAACGGAATTTCTGGTAGAACTCGGCACAGGCTTTGCGTATGTGGGTAAGGAATATCGTTTACAGATAGGAGAAAAAGAGAAGTTCATCGATTTGCTTTTCTTCCACATTCCACTAAATTGCTACGTTGTCATTGAAGTAAAGATAGGCGAATTCGACTTTCCTGATGCTGGGCAATTAAACGGATATGTTGTGGCTTGCAACCACATTCTAAAGCAACCGCATCATAATCCTACAATTGGGTTGCTAATCTGCAAGGGCAAAGACAATCTTTTAGCTAAATATGCACTCGAAGGGAGCAACCAGCCCATAGGCATATCTGAATATGATTTGGAGAAACTCTACCCAACCGCTGTTGAAGGCATGATTCCTTCCATAGAAGAAATAGAAACCAAGTTGGCGAATCTTGAAAACAACAATCAGAAATAGCAAGCCTATGCAGAAATACGATTCATATAAGGACAGTGATGCGAAGAGCGGCCAGAATCAGCCTCTTCTGTTGTTCAGAAACAAATATCGGATTCCATCGGCTCGCAAGGTAGATCACGACTATTCTGGAGGTGCCTATTTCGTGACGATATGTTGCGAAGACCGAGAATGTTTTTTCGGACACATTGTCGAAGATGGCGATGGTGAAAAAAAGATGGTTTTGAATGACATAGGAAGATATGCCGAACAGGTGTTAACGTGCCTGCCTTTGCATAGCCCATACGCAGCGGTGCCGTTGTGGGTGGTGATGCCTAATCACGTGCATCTGATTGTGGTGATTGACGGTGAAAAAACGCCGTATGAACGCAGGGGTAACGTAGAGACACGGCATACCACGTCTAATGATTCGCCGTTTCGTCCCGTAGAGACGCGGCATGCCACGTCTCTACCCGAACCCAACCCCAAACCAACAAACGAAAAAAATGCGTTCATGCAGGAAATCGCCAATATGCAGGGTTGGTTGTCGGTTGCCGTTGGCGGATTCAAATCGGCGGTAACGAAATATGCAGGCGAAAACAATATCGAATTTGGATGGCAAACCCGTTTTCACGACCATATCATCCGTAACCAGGAGGAAATGAATCGGATAGCGGAATATATAGAAAACAATGTCGCCAAATGGAAAGAGGATTGTTTTTATGTGAAACCAGCGAAACAGGGCCAGGCATGTAGAGACGTGGTAGGTGGAGACGCGGCAGGTAGAGACGCGGCATGCCACGTCTCTACGGATATTTCCGTGGTGAACCAACAAATGAAAATGGAATGCCTATCGGCAAAAAATGAAATATGATGCAGAAATACGATTCATATAAGGACAGCGGCGTGCAGTGGTTAGGAGAGATTCCGACACATGTAGAGACGCGGCATGCCGTGTCTCTACGGATGTTCCCGTGGTGAACCGACAAATGAAAATGGAATGCCTATCGGCAAAAAATGAAAAATGATGCAGAAATACGATTCATATAAAGATAGCGGTATATATTTCCTTCCAGATATTCCTAAATCATGGGGAGTCTTAAAAGCTAAGTATCTATTTAAGGAAGAAAAAAGAGCTGTTCGTCTAGAAGATGAAATTGTCACATGTTTTAGAGATGGACAAGTTACTTTAAGAAAAAATAGACGAGTAGAAGGATTCACCAATTCTATGAAAGAAATTGGATACCAAGGCGTAAGAAAAGGTGATTTAGTGATTCACAATATGGATGCATTTGCAGGAGCCATTGGAGTGTCTGACTCCGATGGTAAAGCAACTCCAGTATACGCTTGCTGCACTCCCAAAAGAAATGATATAAACCAATATTATTATTGTTATCTATTAAGATTTTTAGCTCGTAATGGATTTATCCTTTCCCTTGCAAAAGGAATCCGAGAACGTTCAACAGACTTTAGATTTAACGATTTTAAGGAATTATATCTTCCAGTCCCTTCTATAACTGAACAAAATTCAATTGTCTCATACCTCAATACCGCTACAGCCAAGATTGACACCGCCATAGCCCAACAGCAGAAGATGATTGACCTGCTGAACGAGCGCAAGCAAATCATCATCAACCGCGCCGTAACCAAAGGTTTGAATCCCAACGTGAAAATGAAAGACAGCGGCGTGGAGTGGATTGGCGAGATGCCGGAACATTGGGAGGTTAGAAGAGTTTCCTCGTTAGGAATATTTACAAAAGGCGGTAACATTTCAAGGGATGACTTGCAAGAAGATGGAAAACCTGCAATATTGTATGGTGACATATACACAAAATATAACATCTATGCTGATGAAATTAAAAACCATGTTTCTCAAAAAGTGGCAGATGGCTCTGTGCGTATTTACGACGGAGACATTTTAATGACAGGATCTGGCGAAACAAAAGAAGATATTGGCAAGACGGTTGTTTTTACTGGCGAGGAAGCATATATTGGTGGTGATGTGATTTTGTTTAAACAATCAGAAAATAATAGCAGTTTTTTATCCTATGCTTTCAATAGTCAATATGCTAAAGATTTCAGATATCGAGAATCAAAAGGTGAAATTGTTGTTCATATTTATGCAAGTTCTATAAGACAAATGCATCTTGCTTTGCCAAATAAAGATGAACAAAAGACAATTGTCGAATTCTTGGATAAAAATGTAAAGATTATTGATTCTGAGATTAATGTAGTCAAAAAGCAAATCGCCCTCCTTCAGGAGCGGAAGCAGATAATAATCAATGATGTAGTAACGGGAAAAGTGAAAGTGTGCTGATTATTGAAAAACACTTATTTATGAAAGCAAAGAATGAAACGGACAATAACAATACAAACGAAATGAATGAAATCCCGGTAAATATTCAACGGAGTTTTTCCGAGGTGTACGACATCATTCTCACACATCGGCAGAGGGTGGCATCAGTTGTCGACAACGAATCGCTCCTGATGGTTTGGCATGTAGGGCAATATGTCTCTGGCAAACTGAAAACATCCGAATGGGGCGATGGCATAGTCCGTCAACTTTCGGAATATATCCGTCAACAAGACCCCACCACACGGGGCTGGAGCTATCGCACTATCTACAAAATGGTTCAGTTTTTCGACACCTATTCCCGTTCCGAATTTCTGTCAATCGTTGAGCAAAACAATGTAATGGGTTTTGCCGAAAGCAAGCGCATCGCGCCTAGTGTTGTTGTGCCAGTCGAAACGGCACAATTGCAAAATGCTGAAATTGTGCCATTCAAAACGGCACAAATGCCGCAAGTTTTATACGCGACAGGCTGGACCAATCATCAGCTCATCCTGAACCGCTGCAAGACCAATGCCGAAAGGCTGTTTTATATCTTGTATGCAGGTCGTGAACGCTTGAAGAACAAAGAGTTGGAACGTGCCATTAAAACCAACGTCATGACATCTCTGCTCAATGGTGGAAAAATACAGACAGAGGTATTGAAAGACATTTATCCGCAATCGCAGGTCTTGTTTAAAGACACTGCATACCTCGACTTTTTGGGATTGCCACAGAAATACAAGGAGTCAAAGTTGCGGAAAGACATCGTGTCCCACATGAAAGAGTTCATTCTTGAGGCTCTTGACCAAGAAGAACGACGTTCCAATGAAAATCCAACCATCGGAATTCTATTTTGTAAAGAGTCGGATCAAGATGTGGTGCGTTTTGCCCTTAACCGCAGCATGAGTCCATTGATGATTATGCAATATAAAGAACAACTGAAAGTTGGAAGCGTCATTCAGCGAAGTTTGGTAGAATATTGTAACTACATTAACCAAAAATGAGCGGAAGCAGATAATAATCAATGATGTAATAACGGAAAAAGTGAAAGTAAAATGACAACAGACCTTGAAAATCAAAACATGCTGATTGGCGACATCCGCCAAATCATTGAATCTGGGCGCAGACAGGCTTACGCATCAGTGAACGCCACTATGATTGTCACCTATTGGAATATCGGCAAACGCATCGTGGAAGAAGAACAGCACGGCGAAGCAAGAGCTGAGTACGGACAACAGTTACTCGTAATGTTAGCCAATAATTTAAGGGCTGATTACGGTGATAATTTCTCTGAAAGAAATCTGCGTCACTATAGACAATTCTATCTGTATTTCAATGATTTAGAAATTTGGTACGCGCGCGTTCCAAATCTCACATGGACTCATTTCCGCCACCTTCTGCGCATAGATGATGAGAAGGTTCGCCTGTGGTATTTGAACGAGGCCGCCACCCAGCTTTGGAGCACACGAGAGTTGGAACGCAACATCAACACCCAATACTACCACCGTCTGCTTGCCAACCAGCAAGACAAATCTGCCGAGGTAGTGGACATCAATGCAAAGCGGAACACCGAAGACAACAAGCTGGAGTTTATCAAAAATCCTGTGGTGGCTGAGTTCTTGGGATTGAAGCCAAACCGGGAGTTTCAGGAGTCGGACTTGGAAAACGCAATCATCAAGCACATAGAGAAATTCTTGATGGAGATGGGCAAGGGATTCGCCCTTGTTGACAGACAGATGCACATTCCCACCGAAAAGAACGATTATTACATCGACCTGGTTTTCTACAACTACATTCTACGCTGTTTCGTTTTGGTGGACTTGAAGACGGACAAAATCAGCTATCAGGATGTCGGACAGATGAATATGTACCGCCAGATGTTTGACGAGAAGTACCGCCCAGAGGGGCACAATCCAACCTTTGGCATCATCCTTTGTGCCGACACTGATGCCGACATTGCCCGATATTCCGAACTAAGCGGCGACGACCACATCTTCCAATCAAAATACATGCTGTATATACCTTCCAAGAAGCAACTGAAACTTGAGATAGAGCGAGAGAAAGAACTATTCCGACTACAGCAGAGCAAGGACATGAATTCCATTAAGAAATGAATGGTAACCTGAAAAACTGAAAGCATCATGACAACAAGCAAAACCAACGAACAAGCCTTTGAAGCGCTCATCGAGAAAACGCTTGTGGGCAGCACTAACGAAGAACGCCAAGCCAATGGCCGCACCGACATCGAAGCCCAAACGCCCGATGCCGCGCACTACTTTTGGGGCAATCCAAAAGACTTCGACAAGAAAACCGCCATTGACAGGCGCCGCTTATGGTCGTTTCTCCACGCCACCCAGCAAGCGGAACTGGATAAGTATGTAGGCAGGGATTTGTTCGCCGATGTTGAGAAACAAATCGATTCCGACATTAAGACTTTCGGCATTATTCAGGTGCTTCGCAAAGGCGTGGAACTGAACAACATAAAACTGACGCTTTTCTACCCCAAGCCCTCGGCAGCCGATTCGGCCCAGTCGCGCACCGACTATGCCGCCAACCAGTTTTCCATCACCCGCCAGCAGACTTTCTCCATCCAAAACCCAGGCTTGGAAATCGACATGGTGCTGTTTGTGAACGGTCTTCCAATCTTCACCTTCGAACTGAAAAACCCATGGACGCATCAGACGGCGAAATACGACGGTCAGAAACAGTATAAGTCCGTGGAACGCAATCCGAAAGAAACGCTGCTGAACTATGGCCGCTGTCTGGCACATTTCACCTTAGACAAGGACGAAGTGTTTTTCACCACAAGGCTCAATCTCGACAAGACTTTCTTCATGCCGTTCAACAAAGGCCTGCCCGATGGACAGGGCGCCGGGAATCCCGTGAACGAAAACGGCAGCTACAAGACATCGTATCTTTGGGAGGAAGTCTTGCAGAAAGACACCGTGGCCGACATCATCATGAACTATGTGCTTTTCGACTATGGCGAGGCCAAGACCCAGCGGAAAGTGCCGCATATCATGAAGAACGCCAAGAAACTGATATTCCCGCGTTTCCACCAGCTGGATGTTGTTACCAAGCTGACCGCTGATGTAGCGGAAAAAGGCGTTGGCAAGACCTACCTCATCGAACATTCCGCAGGTTCGGGCAAGTCGAATTCACTAACATGGTTGGCTTTCAAACTGATTAAGGTGTGCCCTGATTCGATGGATGCCGTGCGTGCCAAGGCTATTGATGCACCACTTTACAATTCAGTCATCGTAGTCACCGACCGCCGTCTTCTCGACAAGCAGATCACCGACAACATCAAGGCATTTGGCCAGAGTGATAAGATTGTGGCCCATGCCGATACATCCAAGGACCTGAAAAAAGCCATCGAAGGCAACAAGCGCATCATCATCACGACCATACAGAAATTCCCGTTCATCTGTGATGCCATTGCCGACGTGTCGAGCCACAACTTTGCAGTCATCATCGACGAGGCGCACAGCAGTCAGTCGGGCATAGCCGCCGACAAGCTGAACGCCACCATACAGAAAGACCCTGACACCGATTGCAGCGACACCGATGCACTTCTGGAAAAGCTGATGAAAGACCGCAAGATGAGCAGCAACTGTTCATACTTTGCTTTCACCGCCACACCGAAGAAAGAAACCCTCGAGCGCTTTGGCACCGAGGATGCCGAAGGAAAGTTCCATCCTTTCCACCTCTACAGCATGAAACAAGCCATCGAAGAACAGTTCATCCTCGATGTGCTCACCAACTACACCACCTATCGCAGCTATTACGAACTGACCAAGAGCATAGAGGACAACCCCGAATACAACAACGACCGCGCACAAAGAATGCTCCGTCAGGCCGTCGAGCGCGACCCTAAGACCATACAGGCAAAGGCAGAGGTCATGCTGAACCATTTCGATGCCAAGATCTACCGCAACCACAAGCTGAAAGGCAAGGCCAAAGCCATGGTGGTGACGAAGGACATCGAATGTGCCATACTTTACTACAAGGCACTTTGCAACCTGATAGAAGAAAAGAAGATACCTTTCAAGATACTCATAGCTTTTTCGGGAGCCAAACGCCTGTCGAATAACGTGAGCATCTTCGGTCAGTCCGATGAATACGATTACAAAGATTACGGTTTCAAGGCAGCCGAACCAAGGACGGCATACGGCACAGAATATACCGAAGCAGGACTTAACGGCTTTCCCGATAAGGAAACCGCCGAAAACTTCGATGCTGACGACTACCGCATATTGGTGGTGGCCAACAAATACCTCACCGGTTTCGACCAGCCTAAACTGTGCGCCATGTATATCGACAAGCCTTTGGATGGCGTGCTGGCCGTACAAGCACTTTCGCGTCTGAACCGTTCTGCCCCCGAATTAGGCAAACTGAGCGAAGACCTGTTCATTCTCGACTTCTACAACACGAAGGAAGGCATCAAGGACGCCTTCGACCCATTCTACACCTCGACAACGCTTTCCGAAGCCACCGATGTGAACATCCTGCACCAGCTCAAAAACACGCTGCTGACATTCGGTGTGTTCGATATGGATGAGGTTGACGCTTTCATGGAACTGTATATCCATGGTGCTGAAGCCGACCAATGGGCGCCTATTCTCGACGCTTGTGCCGAGCGGTTCAATGTTGAAATCGAATGGGACGAGAATGGCAAAGCCGACTTCAAGATGAAATGCAAGCAGTTTGTCAAGGTCTACTCGAAGGTGGCGGCCATCATGCAGTTTGAGATGGTGGAATGGGAAAAACTGTTCTGGTTCCTGCGTTACCTTATCCCCTGCCTCCACGTGCCAGGCCGAAACAGCGAGGATGTCAAGGACTTGCTCGACTCCGTAGATCTCAACACCTACGGATTGCGGCGAACTGCCCTGAACGAGACCATCACGCTTGATGCTGGCGAGACGACCATCGACCCCAACAAACCTGTCATGGTGACAGCAGGCGGCGACGATGAGCCGAAAGATCCATTAGACCAAATCCTTGCCGAGTTTAACGAGCGATGGTTCAAGGGTTGGGACGCTACACCCGACGACCAGAAGGCCAAACTTATTGGGGTGGCAAAGGCTGTCGCTGACGACGAGGATTACAAGACCCTCGTTGTAGGCAATCCCGACCAGCAAGCCGTCGATGCAGCCATGGCCATCATCATCGACCGCATCATCCGTCAGAAGCGCAAGGGCGACATGTCGCTCTACAAGGAATACCAACAAAACGAAGGCTTCAAGGCCAACTTCCGCTTATTGATAAACAGGATGTTGGGCGATTTGGAGTATGTGTGAAAGAAGAATTTAAGAAAATATAATGCTTTTGATAAAAACAACAAATTGATAACATGAACAACATTGAAGAAGGTCTAAAACGACGCATTGGTTCTAACTATTTGATTGGCTGCTTTACTATCAAAAAAGATGGGAGAACCTGTTTCACTGATATTCGTGGTGGAGAGGGGGATTTGGTCAACATACCTTCTTTGGGAGATGACCTAGAAATCGGATACACAGGAAAACCTCTTGAGGTTGGTGTGTTTTATTCTTTCAACTGGCATCTCTCTGATGGACTGTATTATTTTCTTCTCTTCTATTTCATTTATGAAGTATTTTGCCTGAAATCCTATGACTTCATCATCTATTCTGATAGTGTCGGTCTCATTGCCTGCATGGTAACTTACTATATTGTAATTTCCTATAACGATGACAAACGTATCAATTCCTATTTATCACCCACAACCCGTTCTTAGCACTGCCTTGTCGTGTGAGCACATTGAGCTCACGCAGTTTTTTTATCTGTTTCTCAACGGCTCGCTTCGTGATGCCTAGGTTATCTGCTAAATCTTGGGCGGTCATTGCTGGGTTGGAGTTGAGGGAAAGGAGAAGTTGCTTCTCGTTATCACCGAACTTTACACCGAACTTTACACCGAACTCCTTGCCGAATGTTATACCGAACTGCTTATCAAGTGGTGACTCATTAGGATTATAGTCCGGCTGCTCCGTGCCCTGGTGCGACTTGAGTGTTTTAAGTATCTCTTCGAGCATGAAATCAATAAAAGGACCTGAATCAGCCTTCGCTGTGCTTTGGGCTATGGCAGCGTAGTAAGCCTCTTGATTAGAATATACCATATTCTCGACAGGAAGATGCGCAAACAACGGATTCAACCTGCCCAGTATAAGCGATTGCCACAAACGGCCAGTACGACCGTTTCCATCCGAGAATGGATGAATGAATTCAAACTCGTAGTGGAACACACATGAACGAATGAGCAGATGGTCGTCAGCCTTGGCGAGCCATTCGAACAAATCATCAATCAGCTGCGGTACACGTTCTGCTGGCGGAGCCATGTGAACAAGCCCCGTATCAGAGAACACGCCAACACCACCCCTGCGGAACTTGCCGGCATCGTCGACGAGAGCCATCATCATTGTGCCATGCGCACGCAACAAATCCTTCACACTGAAAGGATTCAGCGAATTGTACATGTCGTATGTGGCAATGGCGTTCTTCACTTCCTGGATCTGGCGCAGTGGCGCCACAACTGTCTTGCCTTCTATGATGTCGGCCACCTGACCTTCGCTCAGTTTGTTGCCTTCAATGGCAAGTGAAGAGTGGATGGTTTTGATACGGTTCGCCTTACGCAGACGCAATCCGTCGCTTTGCTCCAACCGAATGGCAAAGCGTTCCATCTGCGCAGAAATCTCTGCTATCAGATTGATGGCTGTCGATGATATGGTGAATGGAGGTGTATACATAGCTCTGTCTAGTTTTTACGTTTTGTCATAAAAGCGAATTATTCATCGCCGTATTTAAGTATCAAAAGTATGAACGATATGGACGCAATGCACCTTTCTTATAATGTAATCAATAAATAAATTGCAAATATAATAAAAAACATTGCTATCTGGTTAAATATGTACTTTTGCCAATGCTATTTTTATTTTGATGCATTGCTAACTGACAAAACCGCTTCCATCAAAAATCCATCTATGAAAATCACTTTTTCGACATTGGTTACAGTGAAATGCCTTTCAGATGCTATTTCAGTTACACCTTCTTTGTCAGATCAATACTGTCCATATTCTTTTTGTTTCCTTAATGATTTCGGAACGCAAATTTTCCATTCGTTATCGAAGGCATCACTATCTTCATCAGCCGACAGGTAACACACATTACAGCCAATCCTTTCCTTGCAATGTTTGAAAAAATCGTCTGACAATCCAAGTCCATCGTTGTATTGTGAAAGAAAGAAGCCTGCCCGTTGATAGGTGCTCAGCCGCGATTTCCGGGTGTTGTAGCAAACGTTTTCTGTCAATTCAATATCCTGATACACGACTACTTAAAATTTGACGCAAAAATATCAAATATTGATATAGTTGCGTGTGTTTTTAAGTTTTATTTCCTACAAGATTCATCATTTCTGTGAATTGAGCAGTTCCAACACCTTCTTCAGCGTTTCTTCATCAACGCTGGCAAGTTTCTTTGCGACATCACCCTTGAGGGTTGATTTTTCATTCGCCTTTTGATCCCACTTTGCCAACTCCGTACGCTGGGTTTCGTCACTAACCTCAATATAAGGACGCATTGATTGGTAAGTGCTATGGCCAGTGCAACTCATCACAACGGTCGGGGG
>JAGHSL010000222.1 GCA_018065885.1 Candidatus Limimorpha equi | reverse complement strand
CACCGTTTTTATTTGGGTGGCGATGGCTTGAGCAACTATTCGCTTGACAGCCGTGAATTGATTGGTATGCGTGGTTATAAGAATGAATCGTTGACACCTGGCTACTATGGCACGACGACTGGTGGTGACATTTACTCAAAATACACTCTCGAACTTCGTTATCCTTTGTCGCTGAATCCTCAGGCCACCATTTATGCCTTGACCTTCCTTGAGGCTGGTAATTGCTGGTTGGACTTCAAGAATTTTGACCCGTTCAATGTGAAGCGTTCGGCAGGTCTCGGCGTGCGCATCTACTTGCCGATGTTCGGCTTGCTCGGTCTCGACTGGGGCTATGGCTTTGATAATGTGTATGGCGTTCCCGATGCAGGTGGCAGCCAGTTTCATTTCTCCATCGGCGGTTCCATCGACTGATGATTTTGGAACGATTCTTGTATGATAAATCATGTTTTTGAAATAATTTAAATTGAAATAAAATGAAAAAATTGAAATCATTGTTGTTGACCGCAGCCATCGTCTGTTTCGGTGTGATGGGTGCAAATGCCCAGATTGGCGGTCAGAAAATCGTTTACGTTGATTCAGAGTACATCATGGAAAACATTCCTGAATATGGTGATGCTCAAGAAGAACTGAATGCCCTTTCGCAGAAATGGCAGAATGAAATCAAAGCTGTCATGGACAAGGTCTCGGAAATGTACAGCAAGTATCAGACCGAGATGGTGCTGCTTTCGGAAGACCAGAAACATGCCCGTGAACAGGAAATCATCAATAAGGAACAGGAAGCCAAAAACTTGCAGATGCAGTATTTTGGTGCGGAAGGTCAACTTTACCAGAAACGTACAGAATTGGTGCAGCCTATTCAGGAAAAGATTTATACAGCCATGCAGGAATTGGCTCTGACTAAAAACTATGCTTTTGTCCTTGACTTGGCTTCGGGAACATCAATCCTTTATGCAAACGACAAGAACGACATCAGCGATGAAGTCCTTGACCAGCTTGGCAATGTGATGCAGACTGTCCGCCGCGAAGACCGTCACAGAAGTGCTGCTGTCGGTGGCAACAGCAAGCCAAGCGCATCGGGCAATGGTGGTGGCAAAACTCCTGCACCAACCAAACCTGCTGGAAAGAAATGATTTTTGTATTGAAAAAATCCTTATCTTTGCCGCTCAATTAAGAATAAATTAGAGTTAAATCATTAAAAATCCGCATGATGAACAAATTATTTAAAGTTTTATTTCTTGCTGTAGCCCTGTTCGTGATGAACGGCGTGGTCAGCGCACAAGTGAAAATCGCTCATGTAAACACAGCTGAAATCCTCGATGCCATGCCTGATAAGGCAAAGGCTGAAAAAGAGCTTGAAGCCTACTATGGAGAGCTTGAAAAGCAATTGCAGGTGATGGCTACCGAATACCAGACCAAGATGCAGGATTACGAAGCTAATCAGGCTACCATGTCGAATTTGGTGAAACAATCGAAAGAAAAGGAAATCATAGATCTACAGGGCCGTATCCAGCAGTTTCAGGCTAATGCCGAGCAGGAATTCGAAGCCAAACGAGCTGAAAAACTATCTCCAATCCTCGAAAAGATTCAGAACGCCATCAACGCTGTCGGTAAGGAAAAAGGTTATACCTACATCCTTGATGCCGCTACTGGCGCTGCCGTCTATATCGGTACCGATGCTGTTGATGCTACTAAAGATGTGAAAGCTAAATTAGGTATCAAATAATTGAAAGTCAGTTTTGTTGTTTAAAAAAGCCAGCCGTTAGGCTGGCTTTTTTCATTTGATATTCTCGCGTTTCACTTTTGCAAAGCGCAGCAGTTTCATGATGCGCAGCGGCTTGTGGTCGTCTTTGTCGGCCATATTGAATGATAGCCCGAGTTTCTTGGAAATTGGAACTTTGAAAGTCTCGACAAATTCAATCAGTGTGCCGTCGGGGTCTTCAACGTAGGTGAAATGGCCGTTGGCATCGCCCATGTCGAAATCCACACCGCTGTCGCAGACAAATGGATGTCCAAGAGCTTCTGTCTGTTCCTTGATGGCATCCATGTTGCGCACGTCGAAGCAGAGATGGATAAACCCTGGGTCGCCCCAATAGCGTCCGTCGCGGAGTTGTCGGCCTGGCTCATCGAGGTTTTGCAACAGTTCGATGTGTGAAGTTCCCATCACTCGGCTGAGTGGTCCTTCAATCGGTTTGGAACGTTCCAAGACGACACGACGCAATGCGTTTTCACCGCCAGGAACGCCTTTCAGATCGCTGAAGAAATCCGTATGGTCGTATGCAACTTTATCGTAATCAAGCAGTTTTGCGTAAAAATCTATTGAACGGTCGATGTCGCTCACACCGATGGTTACGCCGTTGGCGCCGCCAGTGGCTTTCTTCTCCTTGATGAAAACGTAATTGTCTTCTTCAATTTCGAAGAGATTTTCGTATGGGTCTTTCATGAAGAAATGCCTGTAACCCATTGGCGTTTCGCTGATTGTGGTGATGACATCAAGTCCTTTGCGTTTGAAAGTATCGAAGGCGTTCTGAATGTTGGCCGTCTTGATTTTTGCGACTAAAATGCCGTAATCGCCCAACCGCAAAGGCTTTTTCAGATAATTAAGTTCGCGACCTTTGGGCTGCCAGATTTCGAATCCGCCGCCGCCGCGAATATTGAAAGCCATGATGGCGCGTCGAGGCTGTGGCTTGCCACCCGTGTAAGGCAGCATCCGCTCGGCAACACCTTCAGCGTCAACGATTTTCACTTCGTAGCCGAAATTGTCGTAGTACCATTTCCATGCTTCGATGACATCGGCAACGCCAATGCCGACCTGCTGTATACCGCAAATTATTTTTTCTTTCATGACGGTTTGGAATTTAAGGATTTAAAGATTTAAGATTTAATGATTTAAGGTTGTGGAAATATATTTAGGTCGCTGAAATCTTCCGCGCCAGTTTGTAATACAAGCCAAGGCAATACTTGTGGATGTAAGCCATGAGCAATTCTTTTTTGCCGATTAACTTTCTGTGTTTCTGTTTTTTAATTGCGTTAACGGCAATGGCGCCGCATCTTTCAACCGAAAGTCCTGTGGCTTGTCCGGCATCCATTTTGGCATGGGCGGTACCATCACCATGCAGGGCACTTTTGCTGATTTGCGTGTTGATGCGTCCCGGAATGAGGAAGGTGACATTGATGTTGTCGTATTCCAGTTCCAAGGATTCATAAAAACCGAAAAGGGCATGTTTTGCTGCGCAATAAGCCGAGCGCAAAGGAAAACCAAACAGACCCGATAGGGAAGTGGTAACGCTAAACTGCACATGTTCAGCCGATTTAATCATCTCCTTGAATTTTTTGACGAGATAAACGCTACTTAAGAAGTCGATTTTCATGATTTTTTCATCGACTGAAAAATCGGTTTCCAAAGCCTTTTCGCGTTGCGAAATACCTGCATTCAGCACATAAACATCTATGGTGACGCCTAAGTTGACGACATAGTCATAGAGCCGGTCGATGGAAGCGTAATCGTCTAATTGAGTTTCTGTTGCGTAGGCTTTCACTCCGAATTTCTCGCAAGTTGTCTTGGTTTGATTCAAACCGTCGAGGCCTAAGCCGGTGAGTATCAGGTTGCACCCTTCCTGAGCCAAGTGAATGGCAATGGATTGTCCGATGCCTGAACCGCCGCCGGTTATGAGTGCCGTTTTTCCTTTTAAATTAATCATATCACAAAACTTTGATTTGCAGCTTGGTTTTCTGCAAATGGAATTTGCACTGCAAAAGTAATGATTTTGTGATTGGTTTTTGCAAAATATTCTGAGAGTTTGTTTAAATAACGCTTAAAAAATAAGTTGTAACACATTTCAACGTTGGCAATTGTTTTCCTGTTAAACACAGATTTTACAGATATTTTCTTTCGCTGATGCCGCTGATTTCCGCAGAGAGTTTTTTTAAACCTCAAATTTCGAAGATTACACAGATTTTCAATGATTTACATAGATTAAATTTTGAATGCGCCCCTTCGACAGGCCCAGGGAGCGCAGGGAACAAAACGCACGAAAAGCCCAGAAACAAACGGTTGCAAGTCCCCGAACAATAAAGCTTTGTCACTGTCTTGCACGTTTTGTGAAACCTTTTGAACCTTTCACCTGTATGTCGAAACCCGACCAATCCTTGGTTTCGGTCAACAAATCGTAGTAATAGCAAATGTTCTCTTCCGTGATGTTTTCTCCATTGACGGAGACAATTTGGTCGCCCACCTCGAAGCGTTCCTGCCCATCCAACAGGCGGGTTGCTATTTTCAAGGTGCCATCAAACGTTGTAACTGCGTAGCTATGGTCTGGATATTTCATTTTGGTGGTATCCGCAACATGGGGCTTTGCGTACAGTTTATATGTAAGCGAAGTTATCGTTTGGTTTTCGTCTCTTTGTAAAACCTGATACCCTACAACCCAGTCGAACCTTTTGATATACTGCAATCCGACATTGTTTGAAGTGAGATTGTCGCCAAGATACATGACTGGAACCGTTTCCTTTTGTCCTGCAAACTCAATCGTGTTTTCAGGCGCTACCACAAAACGCTGTTTTTCGGTCAGGCCTCCAATGCTCATACCTATTGAACCTTCGTAAAGCAAATCAGTATCAGTATGATTGTCAATTTTTTGCTCGTCTTTAACAAGTATTCCTCCACTATTGCCAGTATCGAAAATGCATTCATGTTCAACACCATTAATAATCGGATATATGAACAAAACATTTTTGTCATGCCTGCATTTCACAGGGATGTATTCGGTTGTATCAATCTCCGACATGTCATGAATGTGAAACATCCGGTTTTTGGTGAAATCGATGGAAAAAGGCAGTAAGTCAAGTCCTGGAAAACCCACGACGGGGAACTTTTTTATAGAAGGCTCATTATCACAGGAATGGGTTTGTTCCAAAAGTATGGCGTTGCCAAAATGGTCGACAATGCACATGGGCGTTTCGATATGCACGGGAATAGGCGATATCTTCACTTTTGTCTTCTTGTCGGCACCTTCCACAGGCATACGATAAAACTTCATACCTTTCGGCTTGGTCTCTTTGGTAAAAAATTGAATTACGGAAGAATTTGCGCCGGAGTCGTAAAGCACCGTATCCTCCATCCCATTGATGGTTGCTTTCATCAACATGCAGTTTCGATGATTGATGACAAAATGAATTGTGTCATCATTCACTTTATCATTGTCATTGTACGAGACTTGCCCATTGTAAATTTTAATCATTTTAGCCGCATATCCGACAATGCCTCGGCAAGAAGTCGCAGCGATTGCTACAGCAATCAGCAGCATGCTTTTTAGTAAACCGTTCATGATATTCATTTTTAGCGTGATTTTGGAACAAAAATAGAGAAAAGTCCCATTGGCGCAACAAATAATGTTTTTTTGCTGAACAAATCACCATCCATCACCCGTCACCTATCATCCATCAACCGCTGTTTCGACAAGCTCAATGAGCTAATCACCCATCAATCACCTCACCACTTTGGCGGTGTAGGTCTTCTTGTTGCCGACACCGTCTTTCACCACAACTTTTACATTAACAGTTCCCGATGGCATGTGGTCGTCAATGTCGTAATAAAGTAAATTATTCTTGGCATCGTATTGCCCCAAAACCCATTTGTCATTCAGATAAATATTGTACGAATCAATGCCAGTCATATCGTCAGAAATCTTGAATTTCAATGATTTAAGTTCCGTTGCAGACTGACCATTCTTGAAATTGACTGGTGAAACCTTTGGCGCAATGCTGTCGATTTTCAAGGTGAACTCACCCAAATTGCGCGTTTCAACCTCTACGGCACCTTTCACCATCTTGCCGCCCAACGATGAGACCTTGCCTTTATTATTGATATAAGCGACATACAACCTTGAATCGTCAACCCATTCGTCATTCGGGATGATGCGCACCTTGAAATTCTTGAAAGTGGTCATGCGGTCGTCGCCGAAACGGAAAATGCGTGAGCAGCAGCCGTCTTCATCGCGTTGGCCCGTATTCACATATTCATCGCAGAAAAAGGTACCCTTTTCCATCGTGACGTTGAAATTCTCAATCGTGATTTCACTGTTCATCGAGCCATCGGCCATGACCAGATATTCGCTGCGTCGACGGATTGGGGCCTCAATTTCGGCGGGCTTCGTGCCAATCAACTTGAAATCGACATGAGATGCGTTGCCCACATAATCGCGCACCTTGAAGCAAACCGAAACCGTATCGCCCTCTGCAACATCCACAATGCCATTCTTCAACTTTATCATTTTCAGTTTGTTGTATGGGTCGATAATGGTGCGGACATAACTCGATCCCACCTCTTTATAATGGGCGTAATCCAAAAGGCTGTTCACATAACGCGGCTCGCTGTAGGAAAAGCTGTCGGCTTCAACCTTGAAACGCAAATCGCCGTCCAAATACAATTCGTAACTGTACGGACCGTTTTTGTTAGTCGAAGTGCCAACTTGGTCGTAGGTCGAAATGCCGAAAGCAATTTCGCCATTGGCTGTGACCAAAGTCCTGTCTTTCAAACTGTATTTGCCGTTTTGACCCGTCACGGAATAATATTTCGCCTTGCCCGCATTTTCCAAAGTGGCGCCATTCAGCGGATAGATGGCAAAACCCTGAATCAGAGGCTTCACATTGTCCTCAATCTGATAGCCGAAAAACAGCGGATTGACAGGTTTTTCGCTTTCAGTATGACGAATTTCAAAATGCAAATGAGGGCCACCTGAGCCACCCGAATTGCCCGAATAAGCAACAACATCACCTTTTTTCACACGGAATTTGTCTTTTCCTGGATAAATCTGTGCTGCAAAAGTCTTATTTGCATACTGATAATCCTTCACATACTTTGCAATCTCGCCATTGAAACGCTGCAAATGTCCGTAAACCGACGTATAGCCGTCATAATGAGTGATATACAAGACATTTCCATAGCCGTAAGGCGACACGCCGATACGACTCACATAACCATCGGCGACGGCATAGACCTTCTTTCCCTCCACCGCCTGCGTCTTGATGTCGATGCCAGCATGAAGATGATTTGGCCGCAATTCGGCAAAAGTGGCCGACAGATAAATCGGAATATCAACGGGTTTGCCATATTTCGGGAACGTGGTTTGCGCAAAAGTGACAAACGGAAACAGCAAAACTGCTAAAAATAAACACGATTTTTTCATTTCTATAGATTTATGCTTGCAAAATTACGCAATTTTTCAAAAACCTCAAACCGCATGTATTGTAAACATTCTTTACACCCACTGTAAAGTTTCTTTACAATTTTACAATTATATTATTTTGTAAATTATTGATATATTGTTTATTAACAAGTTTGGCACGGCGTGTGCTTGAGATGCTTCGTTTTTAAACTTTATGTCGATGAAAAGAATGAAAATATGGTTTTTTGTATGCGCATTATTGGCAAAAAACATTTCGGAAGCGCAGACCATTCGGAAAATGACCTTGAAAGACTGCATGGAATATGCCATCAGCAATTCGACGCAGATGCGCTTGCAGCAAGCCGACCGCGATGACGAGCGCATTGCCCGCCGCGATGCCATTCTAAGTGCCTTTACGCCAAGCATTCAAGGCAGCACCTACGCTTATAATTATTATGGCAGAAACATTGACCCTGAGACCAATGTTTATGTCAATACGACATCTTTTAACAATGGTTATTCCTTGTCGGGTGGCATTATGCTGTTCAATGGTTTTCAGGCGATTAATAATTTGAAAATCAGCAAGACAATGATGGAAATGGGCTTGAGCAAGGACCAGCAGGCCAAGGACGGCATTTGCCTGACCACGATGGAGGCTTTTTATAATGCGGTGTATTATGCCGAAATGGTGAAGACGATGCAGATTCAGGTTGAGGCTGCCGAAAAGTCGTTGGCATTGGCGCAAAAGCAGGAAAGTCTGGGCCAGAAAGGCCATGCCGATGTGGTGCAAATGGAAGCGGATTTGGCTGACCGCCGTTTTCAACTTATTGATATGCAGAACCTTTACAGCGATGCAATGATAAGCCTGAAAGATGTCATGTTTTGGCCTGTCGATGAGGATTTTGAAATCGATTGCGCAGTTGAAGATGAACAGATTTTGGAATCGGACGATGACAATCCAAATTCCATAATCAGTTTTGCAAAAGCATCGAATGTTGATGCGTTGATTGCAAAAGGAACAATGGACAGGAGCAAATTGGAATGGCGGACCGCCAAGTGGCAGTTGCTGCCGTCTTTAAGTCTAAATGGCGGATGGTCAACGAGTTATTATACCTATCCGAATCAACCGAATTATGTTTCCACGCCGTTTTTCAATCAGTTGCGCAACAACAGCGGCGAATACCTGCAAGTCTCGTTGAACATCCCGATTTTCGACCGTTTGTCTACTCATTCCAATATAGCAAGGCGGAAAAATGAATTTCGTCGCGCCGAGGCAGAATACAATCAGACGATGAAGAACATTGAAAATGAGGTATTTCGTGCCATCCAGGATAAGAACGGCGCATGGGCAGCCTTGCTTCAGGCCGACCAGTTGGAAAAAGTTCAGGAAGAGGCTTTTGCACTGAATGCCAAGCGTTTGGAACAAGGTCTGATTTCATCTATAGAATATCAAACGGCATCGGCGAAATATCTTGAAGCCAAAGCGAACCGCCTTTACGCCTTGTTGAAATATTATATGAAATGCAGCGTTGTAAAGTATTATAAGGGAGTGAGTTATGTGGAACAGTTTTAAGAGTTAGGAATTAGGAGTGAGGAGTTAGGAGGAAAGAATCTGGAAGAAATATAGGAATTAGGAGTGAGGAGTTGGGAGGAAAGAATCTGGAAGAAATATAGGAATTAGGAGTGAGGAGTTAGGAGGAAAGAATTTGGAAGAAATAAGAGATGGAGAAGGATTTTGACACGTGTCCGCCCTGAAAGGGCAGATTAATAGAGCGAAGGGCAAAGAGAGCTTGCGAACGGCACCCTTCGCGAGATAAAAAAGGTAGAGACGCGATTCATCGCGTCTAAAAAAGCCAAATAGTCAAATAGTTAAACAGTCAAATAGTCTAAAAAATCAAAAAAATGGATAGAGAAATTGAACCCAAAAAGGGATTGCAAGCTGTTTTCAGCAAGAAGGCTTTGCCGTGGTGGATTGGCGGAGTCGTGGCGGCTTTCGTGATTTATCTCATCGCGCGGCCTGATGTGAAGACCTTGCGCGTGAATGCCGAGACGATTACGGTCAACACGGTGAAATTCGGCGAGTTTAACGATTACATCCGCGTCAGCGGACAGGTGCAGCCCATGACGACCATTCAGTTGAGTCCGCAGGAAGGCGGCC
>JAGHSL010000382.1 GCA_018065885.1 Candidatus Limimorpha equi | reverse complement strand
CATCAAATGATAATGCGGTCATTGATGCAAATGCTGAAATCAGTGGTGATGCCGCTGTCGGCGATTTGACAATTAATAATGGGAAGTCGCTTGTCGTTGATGCAGGCAGACTGTTGACTGTTGGCGGAACATTTGTGAATAATGCCCAAGCATCGGAATTCGTGCTGAATGAAGGGGCGCAGCTTGTTCATAACACTCCAAACGTTCAGGCCACGGTGCAGAAAAACATTACAGGCTATGGCTCTGGAAATGGCAACTGGTATCTTGTCGCTTCCCCGTTTGTCGGAAACATGGCCGCAACTCCTTTGATAACAGGTGAATACGATTTGTATTCCTATGATGAATCAACCCATTATTGGATGAATAGCAAGGACTTAAATTCTGGCTTTAATACGCTCGCAAACGGAACCGGCTATCTCTATGCAAACGAAGCTGACAAGCAGGTGGTATTGTCTGGCGAATTGCAGCCGAGCAACAACCATGTTGATGTTCCGCTGAGCTATACGCCTTCTTTGAATACACTTAGAGGTTTCAATTTGGTTGGCAATCCGTTCCCGTGCAAGGCTATGCTTATGGGCGGAAATATCGCAGCCGATTTCTATGTGATGAATGATGACCGTGATGAACTTGAGGTTTCACAAAACAATATCATCAATCCGTATGAAGGCATTTTTGTAGAAGCGACTTCCCCAGAAAGTGTCGCACAGTTTTACAGATGGAATCCTGATTACAGAGGTGGCGAGTCTTCGGCATCTTTCGACATCACCGTCAACGAAGGCCGCAACGAAATCGACCGCGCCCGCGTGCGCATGGGCGAGGGCGTGGGCCTTTGCAAATTCAGCTTGAATGATAATTCAGCAAAGATTTACATTCCGATGGACAAACAGGATTATGCTTCTGTCTATGTGTCAGGCCAGAACGTATTGCCTTTGAATTTCAAACCTGCCAAGAATGGAACATACACCTTGAATTTTGATTTGGCAAACGTGGATTTGACATACCTGCATCTGATTGACAACCTGACGGGTGCCGATGTGGATTTGATTGGCATCGTTGCTTCGACAGGCTCAGTGAGCTACTCATTTGATGCAAAAATGACGGATTACGCATCGCGTTTCAAACTGGTGTTTGCCGAAAAACAGCAATCAGAAGAAACTGATGATTCCGATTTTGTGTATTTTGCTGACGGACAGATGTTTGCCTTCAGTACGGAAGAAAACAGTGTCATTCAAATCATTGATGCCGCAGGTCGCATCGTTTTGAATGAAAATGTGAATGGTTTTGTCAATAAATCACTGTCGCTTAAGTCAGGTGTTTATGTCGCCCGCATGATTTGCGGCGGTGCGGTGAAAACGCAGAAATTCGTTGCGGAATAAGGCGTTCGTGGTGAACTTTGGCGGATAAAATAAATTTGTTTCCAAAGTTTCCAAATTCAATAAAAAGTGCGAACTTTGCAGTCCAAGAAACGTTAGTGTTTCAGCGGACTCAAAGTTCGCTTTTGTTTGAAATATTAAAACATTAGATATGAGTAAGAAAGAAGTAAAATTCAGTTTGGTTTACCGCGACATGTGGCAGTCATCGGGAAAGTATGTGCCACGAAAGGATCAGTTGGAAAAAGTAGCCCCGTTGATTATCAATATGGGCTGTTTCGACCGTGTTGAGACCAATGGCGGTGCTGCCGAGCAGGTCAATCTGCTTTATGGCGAAAATCCTAATCCGTCGGTGCGTGCTTTCACGGCGGCATTGCATAAAGGCGGTATCGAGTGCCACATGCTCGACCGCGCCTTGAATGCCTTGCGCATGAATCCGGTTCCGGCCGATGTGCGCAAACTTATGTATAAGGTGAAGAAAGCCCAGGGCGTCGACATCACCCGCATTTTCTGCGGTTTGAATGATGTGCGCAACATTATCCCATCTATCAAATGGGCTAACGAAGCCGGCATGATTTCGCAGGCAGCCATGAGCATCACTTACTCGCAGGTGCATACGGCTGAGTATTATATCGATATGGCTGAAAAGCTGATTGCAGCCGGTGCTAAGGAAATCGCTCTGAAGGATATGGCTGGCGTTGGCCGGCCTGTCTCTTTGGGCAAGATTGTCGGTGCCATCAAGACCAAGCATCCTGAAATAAAGGTTCAGTATCACGGCCACACGGGTCCGGGTCTTTCGATGGCTTCTGTCCTTGAAGTGTGCAAGGCTGGCTGCGATTATATCGATGTGGCTATGGAACCGCTGTCGTGGGGCACGGTCCATCCGGATGTCATTTCCGTTCAGGCTATGCTGAAAGATGCTGGTTTCCTCGTCAAGGACATCAACATGAAGGCATACATGGAAACCCGTTCCATGACCCAGAGCTTCATCGATGATTTCCTCGGCTACTGGATTGACCCGCGCAACCGTTACCTCAACTCGCTGCTCGTAGGTTGCGGTCTGCCAGGCGGCATGATGGGCTCGTTGATGGCCGACCTGAAAGGCGTTCACGCTGCCATCAACATGAACAATAAGAAAAACGGCAAGCCAGAATTGAGCGAAGATGAACTTCTCGTGGAACTCTTCAACGAAGTGCAGAACATTTGGCCTAAACTGGGCAACCCGCCTTTGGTGACCCCTTTCAGCCAATACACAAAGAATATTGCCTTGATGAACCTCTATGCCTTGAGCATGGGTCAGCCTCGCTACGAGACTTCCATCGACCCTGCCGCATGGAACATGATTTTAGGCAAGGCCGGTAATTTGCCAGGCAAACTTGACAAAGAAATCATTGATTTGGCCAAGAAGAAAGGTTTTGAGTTCTTCACGGGCAATCCGCAAGACAACTATCCTGACGAACTCCCACGTTTCATCAAGGAAATGAAGGAAAACGGCTGGGACCGTGGTCAGGACGACGAAGAATTGTTTGAATTTGCCATGCACGAAAAGCAATACCGCGAATACAAGTCGGGCGAAGCCAAGCGCCGTTTCAATCAGGAATTGGAAGCCAAGATGAAGGAAAAGATGGAAAAGGCTGGCGGCGATGTGAAGATTCCGGATTTGCGCGCCTTGCGTCATCCGAATGCCGAGCCTGTCATTGCTCCTGTCAGCGGTACTATGCTTTGGGATGTCGACTTTGAATACAAGGCTTGCGCACCAGCTCCGGGCAAGGTCTACAAGGAAGGCGACTTCCTCTGCGCCATCGACAGCGAACATGGTCTGGAACCAGTCTATGCCTTGTGGCCTGGCAAGATAGTGGAAGCCACCGCCGAGCAAGGCAAACGCGTGCAGAAAGGCGATACCATTGCTTTCATTGAGAAATGAATAAGGTAGAGTGAGAATTTCGGTTTCAAGGCAAATCGCATTTGTTGTGGCACAGATATTGATTAAAACATATCGGTTGTAAATATAGAAAACACTTTTTAATTAACCTAATTATTAATTTAAACAAATTACAAAATGAAAAAGTTATTTTTAACTCTCGTCATCGCCTTCGCAGGCATTTTCTCAGCCAACGCACAAGTTTGGATGGGTGGTTCCGTCAATTTCAACAGATTGAAAGTGAATGAAGATGCAGATGCAGCTTTCACCTACGGCATTGCTCCTGAAATCGGTTACACAATCGCTCCAAAGTGGGATATCGCTCTCGCATTGGGCTATCAGGGTGCTTGTGCAAAGAATGCAATTGATTTTGCTGTTATCACAGGTCTTGATCAATTTGCAGATAAAGGTGGCAATGATTACAAATTCAATGCTATCACTGTGAATCCTTACGTTCGTTACACTGCCTTTGAACTCGGTAAAGTCGGTTTCTTTATTGATGGTGGTTTCTCTTGGAATCATGGAATTGTGAAAACTCCAATGGTAGACAATGCAAAATCCAATGAATATTGGTTCGGCTTCAAGCCTGGTATCAAATTTGCTGCAAGCGACAAGATCACCTTTGCTGCTCACATCGGTTCATTCGGTTATGACAAGGTTGAAGATGGCGCTTCAAACTTCGGTCTGAATGTCGACAACTCAGCTTTCACATTCGGCGTGTGGTGGAATCTTTAATGATTAAGAGCTGCATTTATAAAAGCCTGCCTTCGGGCGGGCTTTTTTTTGTGCCTTTTTGCGAACAAGTTGAAAGGTGTTTTGTTATGTCACCAAGAGGATGCCGAAAATCTTACAGAGTAGGCAAAACGACTAACAACCAAAATAATATGAAAAAATTACTTTTAGTGATGGCTCTTGCATTCGTGGGAACGTTTGCGGCCAACGCCCAATGTTGGATGGGTGGAAACATGAGTTTTTGGCAAGGTGATTCCGAAACCAAGTTTAGCATTGCGCCTGAAATCGGATACAGTTTTTACGACAATCCGATAAGTCTGGCTGCGGCTTTCGGCTACCATTATTACAGCTATGAGGATGATCTGGGCGACGACCACACAACAGATGCATTTGTGGTGAGTCCATACATCCGTTGCAATCTGGCATACGTCGATCAGTTCAGCTTTTTCCTTGATGGTGGCGCAGAAATGGCTTTCCTTTCTGACGGAACGGCATGGCGAGCTGGTCTCAAGCCTGGTGTGGCGTTCTCGCCTACGGGACATTGGACGGCTGTCGCCCACATGGGTTTCCTTGGCTACGACGATGGCAAGTATTTCGGCGACAAAGGCTTCGGAATGACGTTTGATGCCTCGGTGGTGAGTTTGGGACTGTATTACAATTTCTAAGCGCCTAAATTCATTTTGTCATCGAAAACAAAAGACTGCGTCAGGTTTCTGGCGCAGTCTTGTCAGTTTTGAACAAGCTGCTTTGCTGGTTAATACATCATGCCGAACAGCCAGATTGGAAGTTTGTTTCCGTTTGCATATTCCGTGTCGGCGGCGGCAATGTAAGCATTCTCGATGTTGGCAATCTGTTTGCCGTCTTTGCTTTTTCCGCCGATTTCAAAGGTGTATTTTCCATCGATGCGGAAGTCGCCTTTTGGCGCGTATTCCACTGTGTGACTGTTTCTTAACTGGTTGCAGAAATAGGTCTCACGGGCAGTGCCAATGTTTACGGTTTCGGACGAGATGGCGTAAAGTAAGTTCGCGTTTTCCATGAGGATTTTGTCGGGTTTCTGCATTTTCTTTACGGATGTTTCATCGGAATAGAGCAAAGAGATGAGTTTCGCCCTGTCCAGATATTGAAGGTAGGAAAGAATGGTTGTCCTTGAAAGCCCCGACAAGGTGCCAAGCCGCGTAATATCGACCATCATCGGGAATCCTGATGCCATGACTTGAAGCAACGCCTTGATTTTCCGAATGTTTCCGACATCAACACCGCAAAGTTGCGGAAGCTCGATGTCGAGAATCATATTCGTCACGTTTTCAATCCTTGTGTAGTAGTCTTGCGTTTTTTCGAGATAGAAAGGGTAATAGCCATAACGCAGGTACTCGTCGAAATACTGAAGCGGACGTGTTTTTTCGTTTACTTTGTTGCAAATGTCGTCGGCGTTTCCGAGGATTTCGTTGAGACTGTAGGACGGCAAATCGATTTTTTTGTAAAGCGAAAGAAATTCACGATACGATAAGCCTTGCATGTCGTAGGCAATGCAACGCCGCGACAAGTCGGCTTCGGCATTCAGAATATTGATGAGCGACGAGCCGGTAAATACAATCTTCAGGTCGGGATATTCGTCGTAAATGTTTTTGATCTCAACGCTCCACGATGGGTATTTGTGGACTTCATCAAGAAAAAGGTGTTCGCCGCCGTTTTGGTAGAACTTTTCCACACATTCCGATAGGCTGTGTTGACTGAAATAAAGGCTGTCCAAACTCACGTAAAGGCATCTTTTTGTGTCGTTGCCATAGTTCAGCTTGATGTATTGCAGTAGTAATGTCGTTTTTCCTACGCCTCTGGCTCCTCTGATGGCAATGAGCTTCGTGTCCCAGTCGATTTTGTCGATATAGCTTCGCACAAGGTTGGTCTTTACTTGTGAAATGAGGCGTTTATGCCTGTTAATCAGCGTTTCCATATTCAAAATGTTTATGGTTGCAAAGATACTAATTTGTTCAATACGCAAAACAAATTCATTATAAAAATGTTTTGCTCAT
>JAGHSL010000359.1 GCA_018065885.1 Candidatus Limimorpha equi | reverse complement strand
GTTCCTTGGCGTTGCCGGTATAGGCGGCAAGGCTGCCCTGGTGGTCGGTGAAGGTGTAGTGCATGGTCTCAGTGTTGTCGGATGTGGCAAAGATAGCGAAAAGTCCCGAAGGGGCGTACAGGTAATGCAGATTTTTTGTCACGCCGTCTTCGGTCACGGTCTCATAGAGCTGGGTGAAGTAGCGTTTCTCGCGGCTTTGGCCGCCGGCGGTCACCTGCTGCCACACGCGCTGGTCGTCGGGGCCGTAGGCTATCTGCAAGTGCTTGTCGCCCTGCTCGAGCGTGGCCAGCTTGTTGAAGGTGGTGTAGGTGGCTAATTGGTCTTCGGCAAAGTCGTCCACATGAGCAACGCCACTCAAAGTGTTGATGCTGTAGGGGTTGCCATCATCGGCATAGCCGTAACTGCCCGCATCTTCCTTGTAGGTGATGTTGCCAAAGGCATCATATTGGATTTTAATCATGTTCACTAAGCTGCCGCTCTTTTTGGTGGTAATCGTAATCAGCCGATTGAAATTGTCGTAGGCGAAGTCCTCCGACAATCCTGTGATTGCATCGCTACGCAACAGGAGGTTGCCTCGCTCCTTGTCCCACTGGTAGTGTTGTAAAAAATAGCTGGTATTGCCTCTCTTGACCCTTTTTGAGGTCAGGTCGCCCGTAATGGTGTCGAAGGTCTGCTGCACGGTGTAGACCCTGTTGGTCTTGTACTCGTCGAGCGTTCCGTATGCGTTGAATTTCTTGGCTTCCCAAATAGGCTTGCCGTTATGCTTGATTTTGACAAGCGTACCGTAAGTGTCGTAGGTGTTGGTGAGTTTCAGTCCCGAAGGATAGGTGGTGCTTTTCAGCCTGCCGTTTGCGTTGTAGGCGTATTTGAAAGCAAGCAGTTCGCTGCCGTCAATGGCCTGGGCATGTTCCTTCATGCGGCCATATTCGTCGTATTTGAAAAACTCCTCCACTTGCCTCACCTCGCCGTTCAGGTTGGTCTGGAGCGAGCTTTCAAGCTGCCCTATGGCATTTCCGGCATCCCAGTTCCACTGCGTTTCCATTTCGGCGTTACGGCGGAGTGTCATGCGTCCAAGCAGGTCGTATTCGTAGTCGGTTGTGCCTTTCGAGTCGGTGTAGTGCAGCAGGTCGCCGAAGGCGTTGTATCGGTAGACGACGGTATCGAGTGCGGGGTCAATCATCATGGCCAGGTTGCCGTAGTTGTCGTAAGTATAGCTCACGGTGGTCGAAGCATCGCCGTTGAGCGTCACCGATTTCACATTACCATCGGCATAGTAGCGATATTTCATGTAGCTGTTGCCGTTGTCGCCGTAATCGACAACAGAGTCAAGCAGGCCGTTGGGCAGATAAAAGGTCAGTTTCTGCTGTCCGTCGAAGCCCTGCATGTTTTCGCACAGTCCGTTGTAAATATGGTTTGCACTTGAATAACCGTCGTCGCGTGTAGTGACCATAAGCCTGTCCATGTTGTCGTAACGGTAATGGTACCAATGCCGCAAGTCAGGCGCTTCGGGTTCAGGCGGTGGTGGCATCGAGTCGTGACGGTGCATATAAGGATCTTCAGGCGGGATGTACGGATGCAGGTAAGGCACCGATTTTTTTGAAAGGAAACCTTCATGGATGCGTTTTTCCGTCGTATAGTCGTATTCGTAGTCAACGTATGTCTCGTCGTCGTCGGCATAATCGCCCGCATTGTTGACCGTCACATCGCGCAGCTTGTTCTGGTGATGGTCGTAGAAACTGTAGAGCATCGGGCCATTGCTTTCCTGGCTCCAGCTGTAATAGGCCACCCTCAACGAATCGGGGCAGTCGGGATGGGAAAAGTAATTGAGTTCATAATATGGAATAATGTAATCGTTGATCCATCTCTTTCCCATTCTTTGTTCGGTTCCATCGGGACGAATCACTTGGTCAAGTTCGCCGATGGTGTTGTAGTGATAGCTGGTCGTCAGGCCGTTGGGGTCGGTTTCGGTCGCCAGCAGGCAGCGGATCTTGTGGTAGGTGTAGCTTGTGGTATGACCCATGGCATCGGTTTTCGACAGCATGAAGATGCCTTTCGGACAATAAGTCATGCTTTCGGTTTTCGATATGCCTTGCGACGCAACGGTTTTCGAGGTCATGTTGCCGAAGCCATCATAAGTGTAGGTCTCATCGGTTCTGTTCGGAGCATCCTTTTCCAGGGTTTTCATCGTCACACGGCCTTTGTTGTTATACTCGTAACCGACGCACTTCACGATAGGCGTTTCGCCGGGTGATAAGGCGTAGACCACCGAATCGGAAGTCACCAGGCCGAGAAAACGCCAGTCGCCGTTTGAAAAGTTACGGTATTTCCTATGCGTCACCACCTGTCCGCCATCGCCGCTGTATTGCCTCGTGGTTTTCAGTACGTTGCCCCACTCATCGAAGTCGTCTGCCGAAATCATGTCCGTTTCCGTCTTGTAATTGCTGCCATTTTTATAATACTTTTTCCTCACATTCCTTTGGAACGGTTTGAAGCACTTGGTCGGAAAATGCCCGCTCAGGTTCTTGAAGCCATATTCATACGTTTCTACAATGCTCTCATCGACGGCACTTAAGGTTGTTTTTTCAGGAACCATGAAATGGCGGCTGTTGTCGTAGGTGTAGTATTTGCGGATGGATTTTCCTGACCTTTCCTCAATCAGGCTTTCGTCGAAGCCGATGAAGCCGCGTCCGTGCGTATCGTAGCGGGCGTTTTTGAAGTAATAGTCGGTGACAACATCATCGAAATTGTCGAGTTCCGATTCGTATTTCACCTGCTTCACCACATCAAGATTGCCACGGTACAGATGTATGGGGTCAGGCGCGTTTTTCCCTTCTCCTGCATCTCTGCCAAACACCGACAGGTCCTGACAGGCCACGGGCGTATAATTTATGATGCGGCTTACGCCAAAACCGTCGATAATCGTGTCGATGACATGCCGCGTCTTGTTTTCCGGATAATAGGTCAGAACCGTTTTCAACTTGAAATTGCCATTATGGATTTGCGGCCGGCAAAAAAACACCTGGTTGTTCGAGAGGCCGTTGAACGTTCCAATCGTTGCGGCCCAATTCCCAAAATACGATTTCAGGCTGTCAGCCTGATAGGTCTCGAAAGGCTTGGCGTATGTCAATATATGTGCTATTCCAAGACTATCATAAGAGATGGTGGTTTCTGTTAGCGATTCAGAAAACACATTGACTTTTTCGTAATCCGGCCTTATCATATAATCAAATCTGTACCACTCGAACTGGTAATAGTATTCATCAATTTTCTTACGGTTTTTCGCAATGCAGCAAATGTCGCAGCAGCCGTCGTTGTTGAGGTCGACAGGATAGAGATAATCGAATTTGTCGAATTCCCGGTCTTTCCGTTTCATGATTTCGAAAAGGCCATTCCCTTTTGAAAAGAAAAAGTTCCAATTCTCTTCCTCCAAAGGAAACACATCTACATCAAGAATGTCAGTCTTGCCGTCGCCATTATAATCGCCTGCTATGATTCTTGACGAGAATTCATGGTTGTCCCAATATCCGGGAAACAAACCATTACCAAGATCAAAGGTTTGCACTTGATGCCTTTCCTGGCCGTTGCCTTGATTCGGGATAATCCTGAGAATCTCGGAATGGACCTCCGACTGATTCTCTGAAATTATCAGCACGGAAGTGTGCTTGTCGCCGTCAAAATCGCCAAGCACAATCTTGTTGTCATTATTGATACTGCCGCCATAAACAACTTCGTGAAACACATATCCTGCCCATGAAATCCTAAAAGTCACGGTCTTTGTGCCATTCGTGTTTGGGTTCAAATACATCAAGTCGCTAATCTGGTCGCCGTTGAAATCGGCAACCTGCAGGCTTAAGGCGGCGTCCGTGGGAATCGGCACACTGGGTAATGAATTTCGTTCAAACTTGCCATTGGCATTTGGCTTGAAGATTTCAACGCTACAGTTCGGGGCACCTTGTGTGTTCAGATAAACCACCATGAACTCATCAATGCCGTCGGCATCCGTGTCGCAGATGTCGAATTTCTTTACCAGATTGTTCTTCCCCATCAAAAAGTCATTGATTTCCGACACATCATAATCATATTCCCCGTTCACCCAATTGTATCCCGAATACCCCGACATGTTGCAAAAGGCTTTCACATAATACTCATTGGTCGATTCCTTCCTTATGACATAAATGAAGTCGTTGGTATATTTTTTGCTGAAATGGCCTCCCAACATACATTCCTGAGTCCAGTCATTGTTGTCATCGTAATTTTTTTCCATGGAAAACAAAGATTCACTGGAGCCTTGCACATAAGGAGTTTGCTGTTGCAACGACAGCGAATCGGTTTTCCACGAAAAATACAGCGGTTCACGTTGATTCAAAGGATAAATCGCTTTCATCTCCTCAATCTTTTCTTCATCATGAGTGCAAATCCCTTCCTCAATTAGACTCAAGTGAGGCTTCTTCAGGTCGCCTTCCATCATGTAGTTCAGTTTGTAGCAATGGTTGGAAAAATCAGTCACAATGGTTGATTGGCCGCCTTGCGCCGGTATTTCAATGGCATTGGAAATAATCTTGACAAACGACAGGGTCTGCGTTATCCGCGAAAAGCAGCCGACAGTTCCGTTTTCCTTCCTGTCCGAAAAGTATTTCTTCTGCGTGTCGGGCCTGCCATTGTCGACATCCCACCAGCCATACGGATACTTCGTAGGCAGGATGCCGCTGTCCTCAGGATAAAAATAATAGAATTTAACCGTATACGGATACCTCCCGTCAACCTTATGGCCATATTCTATCTTCCTTGGCAGAAAGCTTCCTTCGGCAACATCATTTGAATAGCTATACACGATTTCGTTTCCGAAAGGATCAACTGCCCTGCTCAGATGCCATTCAATGGGCTTGTCATCGTCATTCGGGTCTGTATAGTTTTGGAGATAATACTTTGCATAATATTCATAAATCCATCCATTTGCGGCATGTCTCATAAATCCCAGACTTGAGACCGTGATGTACGAGCCATCGATGACTTCGGGATAATACCTCACGCCATTGCCGCTGTCATCCTTAATCAGCATCATGCCATCCAACGAAAACTGGTCGTCGTCAGAGAAAGTGATGGCAGCCGAATAGTCGTTGAACTCATAGGTGTAGGGTGTGCGCGAAATCTTCGACATGCCGCCCAACGACCACCGCACGCCCATGATGCCGTCGCCGCCCTGACTGTTGTAGACGAAAGCCAAATCAGGCTTGATGCCGTTAGGTCCCGATGGCAACTCAAGAGGGACAGTGATGACGGCAGCGCCCGTCTCGCTGACCGAAAAATCATACGGGATGGTGCCTACCATGCCACTGTTCGAGAAAGCCCCACCATAGCCCATGCCGTTGTTATGCCCGAAACCAGGATGATTTACAGGCTGTGGCTTCCCTTCGCCGATGTCGAACCTTCCGAAGTTTCTCATCCTTGGACTATAAAGGAAGCTGTCTATCATGAGGATGTTGTCGGAAGCCGTATAATGATAAGAGGTGTCGCCTGGAAGGACCGCATCCAAGACAAACGACTCATCGAAATATTCCTTTAAACTCTGACTGCTTGCTGCGTTGACGAAAGCCATCATCAGCGCAAAAAGTACAAATCTTTTCATGTCATTCGTTTTTTTTGAGGTTATTGCTTGATGATTTTCCACACGCATGTTTCCTGCCCGCTCGTAAGGCGCAGGAAATAGATGCCGGCTGGCTGACGCACAATGTCGAAGTCGTTCAGTCCGTCGGTGAGCTGTCGCTCGTCCAAGACGGCTCCGTTCAAGGTGGTGACGAGTGCGCGAATCTCGCTGCTTCCATCGGTGCGTTCCACTTTTACCTGAAACTGGCCGTAGGTAGGATTGGGGAACAAGGTGATGTCGGCGGTGCCGAAATGCCCTGTCATGTCTTCCGTTGAACATTCCACAGCAGCATCGTTTTTCGTGGCATCGCCATTAGGGTCTTCCATCCTTCTGAACTGCAAAGTCCGCGTGATGCGGTTGCCGTTGCCGTCGTAGGTATAACGCACGACGGCTTCATTTTGCGCCTTGAGGCTGATTGCGGTACACAGAATGACCAAAACCAGCAATATGTTGATTCTCCTTGTGTTCATAATGAGGTGTTTTTTGAACCAAAACCTTCAAAACTTACAAAGCTGTCATTGCCTGCCATTGGCAACCGCGACTGGGCTGTCTGTCTTCCTCAGCCTCTCGAAGAGAGGCGATTTCGGTATCCCTATACGAGGGCTTTGCCCGTAGTGTAGGGTTTTACGCCGTCTGGGTTTTGCCGTCTGGGTTGGGTTGGGAGACGTAGCGGCTACGTCTCTACAGGTGGGGTGCCTACCGGGTGCTGCCCTACACTACGCTATGCTCGTATAGGGTAACCGAGGTGTCGCCTCTTCGAGGCTTGACGGCACTTCCGTCCAACGCATCGGGAAACAGCACGATTTGTTTTGCTGGTTTTGGTTGATTATTTACTTTGCTTTAAGCTCTTCGATTTCCTTCTGTTGCAGTTCAAGTTCCTTCTGTTGGCATTCTATTTGCTCCTGGAGCTGAATCGTGTAGAGCGTCAGTTCCTCAATCTTTTTCAGCAAGGTCTGTTGCATTTCGCCCATGTCGTAGCCGTTTTCAAGCACTTCTTCCTCCGACGGCACTTCAGGCAGATGCCTGTTTGCACGGATAAAGTTCTCCAGTTCGTGCAATCCCAT
>JAGHSL010000154.1 GCA_018065885.1 Candidatus Limimorpha equi | reverse complement strand
CAACATAGGTCGAAAAGCACATAGCTCCCTTTGTGATAGATAATTGAAAATCAAATCCCATATTTGTTATTGACCGCGAATCGGGCGAATCGAGCGAATATGGCCTTGCTGACGCAAGTCCCAGCCTGCCGGATACAGGACGATATCTCATAGACCCTCTACGAAGTCATGGATTATGCGAAGCGGATTACCCGTTCGCCTATTGTTCGCCTACTGTTCGCCTACCGTTCGCCTACTGTTCGCCTACTGTTCGCCTAGCTATCGCCTTTCCTATTGGTCATTTAGCATGGGATGACAGCCCAGAATCATGGCAAAAACATACAATTTGTCCTTTTTAATAACCAATACATGCAAAACCCACAACCCCTTTTTCTATCCACCTTTGAATCTCGCAACCGCTCGATTCAAATCAGCCTTTCGGTTTTTTTCAACCTGCATCTTTCATTCTGGGGTCTAAAAGTATATTATTGCTTTAATTTATGGATGATTTGTGGCAATTTGCGTTCAATAGGAAATCAATGGCTAATGTTTAGATGTGTTACAACTTATTTTTAGCATTACTTAATTGTTCTGTTTTTGATTGAATGAGTCATTTTGCCGATTTGAGTTTCCCTTAGAACTTTGTGCCGCGTTTTCTTGTTATTTGTCGTAGTATTTCCGAAAATGATTGAAATTGAGTGATGAAAATGAGATTTTGTTTGTACTTTTGCCAATTGTTTTTGAATTATGCAGAAAAAAGTTTTCACATTGATATTCTGTCTGTTGTCATGCCTGATGAGTGCCTTTGCCCAGCAAAAAGGCATGGTTTCGGGCATTGTCAGGGATGGGGAATCGGGTGAGACGATGGTGGGCGTTTCCATTTATGTCGAACAATTGAAAACTGGAACGACCACCAACGAGAAAGGTTATTATGAGCTTTCCTTGCCTTTTGGAAAACACAAATTGCAGGTTTCGTGCATTGGCTATGATACTGAAATCAAGACAATTGAAATAAAAAGCAAACCACTGAAACTCAACTTTTCCCTGAAACCCGATGTTACTACCCTTTCGGAAGTGCAGATAACAGGCGAAAAGAAAGACCGTAACGTGTCGGAAATGGCGATGAGCGTCCAGAAGCTCGACATGAATACCATAAAAAAGATTCCCGCCTTGTTGGGTGAAGTCGATGTCATCAAGACGATACAGCTATTGCCTGGCGTTCAGGCGGCTTCCGAAGGCTCGTCGGGCTTCAGTGTGCGCGGCGGTGGCACCGATCAGAATCTGATACTTTTGGACAATGCACCTATTTATAATGCTTCGCATTTCCTGGGTTTCTTCTCGGTGTTCAACAATGATGCCGTGAAGGACGCTACACTTTACAAAGGCGACATTCCTGCCAATTACGGAGGCCGTCTCTCCTCGGTGCTCGATGTGCAGATTAAGGACGATATGCCTAAAAAACTGACCGGCTCAGGTGGAATCGGCCTAGTGACAAGCCGCCTGACGCTTGAAACGCCTCTGCCAAATCAGAAGACATCGCTTTTACTTTCGGGCAGGGCGACTTATTCAGGCCTGATAATTCCTTTCATCAAGAAATTGAGAGGCTCCAACATTTATTTTTACGACCTGAATGCGAAGCTGACGCATGCATTCAATAAGAATAACCGCATTTTTTTTTCAGCCTATCATGGCCGCGACAAGTTCATCATGGATGAATCGTTAGGCTTAGGCTATGGCAATTCGAGTGCCACCTTGCGTTGGAATCATGTATTTAGCGAAAGACTGACTTCCAACTTGTCCTTAGTCGGCTCTCGTTACAATTATTCCATTGATGTGCTGTTCGATCCTTATGACTTCAACATTAAGGCAGGTTCTGATGACTTGAAGCTCTCATACGATTTTTCGATGATTTGGAATGAGAACAACATTTCGCGCTTTGGCCTTGCTTCCGGCTTCGTGTCGTATAAGCTGGGTGAGCTGGACGACAGCGGCGGTGCCGTTGCTCAATACATTGGTGTCGACCAGACGGAAGTCGTAAAGCGGAAAGGCTTGGAACACGCGCTTTATTTCTCTCACGACCAGACGTTTTCTCCGCGTTTTTCGATGCGTTATGGCTTGCGCGTTTCGGCTTTCCAGAACATCGGCAAAGAAGATTTCTACATTTTCGATGCCAATCACGAAGTGATGGATACGGTTTACTATAAGTCCGGCGAAATCTTTCATAGCGAGGTTCATCCCGAACCGCGCTTGGCAGCCATGTTCCGCATCGACGAAAAATCGTCGCTGAAAGCTTCTTATTCGCGGACGGTGCAATATGCTCAGGTGGCTTCGGCAGCTACTGGCGGCCTGCCTCTTGATGTGTGGTTCCCGATTAGTCCGAACATCAAGCCGCAGAAATGCAATCAGTTTGCCGTGGGCTATTTCCGTAATTTCAGTAACGATGCCGTCGAAACCTCAGTTGAGCTTTATTACAAGGATTTCAAGGATGTCATCGACTTTAAGGACAATGCGCTGACATACGGCAACGTGCTCATTGACGGCGAATTGCGTTGTGGCAAAGGCCGCTCTTTTGGTGCTGAGTTCTTTGTGAGGAAAAATGTAGGCAAATTCACAGGCTGGATTTCCTATACCTATTCGCACACTTTGCGCACGATTGCCGACATCAATTTCGGCAAGGAATACCGCTCGCCTTTCGACCGCCCTCACAATTTTGTGATTGTGGCGGACTATGAGTTTTCGCCTCGCCTGAATGTCGCCCTCAACTGGATTTACAATACCGGCCAGCCCGTGACTTTCCCTTACGGGCAATACACGATTGACGGCGTGACCTACGCCATTTATAACGGTAGCCGAAACGAAAGCCGTTATCCTGATTATCACAGGATGGACATTTCGGCAACCTGGAAATTAGGCGATTTGGAAAACAAAAAATGGCAGCACGAACTGAATTTCTCTGTCTATAATGCCTACGCGCATCATAATACTTGGGCAATCACTTTCACCTCCGATGATGAGCATCGTATCAAGACACAAAAAATGTATCTGTTCTCGGTGGTGCCTTCGGTTTCCTATAACTTTAAATTCTAAGACTATGAAAAGGAAAAACCTGCTTGTCGCGCTTCTCTCCTTGATGACGCTTTTTTCATGCAAAGAGGATATTATTGTCGATTTGGAAAATGGAGAACCTCTGATTGGCATTGAGGCATCATTTACCGATGTCCAGAAACATCATGAGGCCATCTTGAGTTATACCGCTGATTTTTATAACAGCTCTGACATTGTGATGATTAGCGGCGCAAGAGTATGTGTCACCGATGGCTTTGATACGATTCCGTATCTTGAAAGGTCTGATATGCCAGGTCATTATTTCACGGATTCGGTGGCAGGTAAAAAGAAAACGCTGTATCGCCTGATTGTCGATGTTCCCGATGAAACCGAGCCTGATGGCTGGCAGCATCTTTTTGCCGAAAGCTACATGCAGGATAATGTTGAGGTGATAGATTCGCTTGTGGTGAAACCTTATTACCAGCCTTTCACGACCGACACTCTGCTGATGGAAGTGGTGCCTTATTTTCAGAGTCTTCAGGATTCATCCATCATTTATATGCTTGACATTTGGCGCAACGACACTTTGCGGACTGATACTTTGTCGCAGAAAACCATCATTCCGATGGGTGGTTATGCCGGTTATTATGTCAACGGTCCGGAGATGTTGGAAAACAATTATGAGATTTCGGTGGCGAGCTACAACAAGGACAAACTGACCGTGGGCGACCATTTCCGTGTGGATTTCTACAGCATACCAAACGATTACATGCTCTTTTATCTTGGCGTGCTGACCTCGATGGGAAGCAACCCGATGATGGGTCCGCCGAGTAATGTTGACACCAACATCCAACCCAAAGGCAAGGGCGTAGGCTGGTTCTATGCCGCCTCGGTGGTTTCGGCGGAATG
>JAGHSL010000445.1 GCA_018065885.1 Candidatus Limimorpha equi | reverse complement strand
GTGCCTTTCAGCAAATCGCGCAACACCTCGTTGATGGGCTTGTAGGAACACGAATAAGCCTGAATGTGAACTTGCGAAAGTTCGGCCTTGCTAAACGCCACATTGACATCATATTCGGCAAAAAGTTTTTCCAAAGCCACATCAAGCGAACACGACTCAACGGAAAACGAAATCACGGGGTCAATCACCTGTGAAAACGATTGCCGAGGCATCATCAGACTGAAAAGCAGGAAAAGGAATACACCTGTCAGCACAATATGTCTTTTTTTACCCTTTTGATTATCAACATGTTTTGAGAGAAATCCCATACACAAACCTCTTTTTTGACTTCAAAATTGGCTGCTAATTTACAAAAAACCTAAATCAACAGACAAAATGAATGTCAAAAAGATAAAAACATGAAGGAAAAGGATTGTTTAGCGAAGTTCGAAAGTAGAACCCGATTTCACCAATTCGAGATTGGCGACGGCAGCAATGGTTTCAAGGACATCGTTGATTGGGTCGTCGGTGAAACGCACCGTAATCTTTCTTTCGGC
This sequence comes from Candidatus Limimorpha equi, assembly GCA_018065885.1. Lineage (GTDB taxonomy): Bacteria > Bacteroidota > Bacteroidia > Bacteroidales > F082 > Limimorpha > Limimorpha equi. The sequence continues at coordinate 7,462 of JAGHSL010000445.1, read as the reverse complement.
CTGAGCTTCAGCAAGATTGATATTTACGTTGTAAATGTATTCCACGGTTTCGATAATCACGCGCAAAGTCTCATCATTGAAGACAAGCTCGTGATTTTTCATCAGTTCGTCCTTCTTCACATCCATGGCAGAAACGAGCACCAACTCGTTGGCTTCGTTGAACATGCCTCGTTCACCAGGAAGGACCTCTATGGAATTGATTTCATGGCCTTTCTTATCAACTGCACTCATTTTCACTTTGCCAGAATACAAGTCAAGAACCTGATCGTCAGCATTCAACATGAATGAAGTGCCGAGGACTTCAATCTGCATATTGTCGCAATGGATAATGAAAGGTTTTGAAGCATCCTTGGCCACATCAAACGAGGCGACACCTTCAAAATCGACTTGACGCAAAGTCTTGCCAAACGATTTTCTATAGGTCAATTCCGATCCAGAACCGAAAGTCACCGTAGTGCCATCAGGAAGCACACATGAGGTATTTGCGCCAAAATCACTTGAAGCCAGAACAGTCTTATTGTTGAAAGGTTTCGCCACGAAGAAACTGACTATCAGAGCAACCACGACCGCAGCGGCAACGCCGGAGACATATTTGTGATTTTTCTGATACCAGGATAATTTCACCGTTGGTGCAACTTCTTTCTCCTTTTCAGCCTCGATTTCGTCAATGCGAAGGTTCACCTTTCCCAAAGCGGCCTCAACATCAATATTTTCCGGCATTTTGAATGCCGTGAGTTCCCAAACGGTCTTCAAAGACTCAAAATGAAGACGATTTTCATCGCTTTCGGCAATCCATGAAAGCAGAATCTGAGCATCTTCGGAAGTGCAAAGCCCATCCAAATAGCTCATTATCAACTCATCATATTGATTTACCTTACTCATTTTGTTTCTTTATTCACTTATAAGACTAATAACTCGCGTTTTACCCTTAGTCAAAAACGCATTTTTTTCAAAAAAAATCAAATATAATCTTTCAAGCCTTCCTTGAGCTGCTTTATGGCCGCACTGATATGAGCTTCGACCGTCTTTTGCGAAAGATTCAACTTTTCAGCAATCTCGACATATTTCAATCCATCGAAACGACTCAGCATGAAAACCTCACGACGCTTTTCAGGCATTCCGGCCACGATTTTACGATAAGCATCTTCAAGATTCTGACCTTGAAGTTCCTCAGAGGCATCGAAAGCCTCACCTTCCTCAGAATAAACCGAAAGATTGGCTTCGGCATGGGAACGCTCCTTATTAATATAGGTAAGGGACAAATTGCGCACCGACTGCATCATGTAGGAATTAAACGAGGAATTAATGGAAAGGCTCTCGTGATTAGTCCACAATCTGACGAAAAATTCCTGCACCACCTCAGCTGCAACATCCTCATCGGCCACAAAGCGAATGCAAAAACGCGACAAAGGCGCGTAAAACTGGCGGAAAAGTTTATTGAAAGCCTCCCTGTCGCCCAACTTTACGTTTTCAACAATGATTTGCAACTCGTTTTCTGTCATTACCTTATTTTATAAAGGGGAAAAGTGCGGCAAAAATAATCTTTTTTTGCACTCAAAGAAGGATTAATAATGCCAAAAACTGAAAAAAGCATTAATCAAGCGACGAATTAATAGTCAGATTATTAATCATAAAATAATGATTTATTGACATTTACAAATAGCGAACAAATCAAAGGACTGAAAATTAATGATAAAAAATGAAAGAAACATTTGTTCAATCGAAAAATTGTGTATTTTTGCAGTCCGAAAAAAAGAATAGGAATCAGTATCTAAAAGATATCGAGAAATGTACGCAATAGTAGAAATCGCAGGACAACAGTTCAAAGTGACGAAAGGACAACAATTATTCGTCAACAGACTGCAAGGAGAAGAAGGAAGTAAAGTTTCTTTCGACAAAGTATTATTAATTGAAAACGAAGGTTCGACGAAAGTAGGAGCCCCGACGGTAGCCGGCGCCAATGTCGAAGCCACTATCATGCAGCACTGCAAAGGCAACAAAGTTATCGTTTTCAAGAAGAAAAGAAGAAAAGGCTATCAGACATCTAACGGTCACCGTCAGTATCTGAGCAAGGTCGTAATTGATAACATTACAGAGTAAAAAACCCGAAAAATCAGAAAGATATGGCACACAAAAAAGGCGTTGGTAGTTCCGAGAACGGTCGTGAGTCCGCTAGTAAGCGACTCGGCATTAAACTTTTCGGTGGACAAGCTGCAGTAGCAGGTAACATCATTGTTCGTCAGCGTGGTACAAAACACTATCCTGGCAAGAACGTAGGCATTGGCAAGGATCACACCTTGTATGCAAAATGTGACGGCATTGTCGAATTCGTGAAGAAGAGAGACAACAAGTCATTCGTTTCAGTCCTCCCAGTCGAAGGACAAATCACTGAATAATAATTTTATTCATAACATACATTTTTACCCGATAGGTCTCCCCGACCCATCGGGTTTTTTTGTTGCCATTTCCATCACAATTAATCTAAAAGCAGTATCTTTGCAACTTACATTTGATTAATCAGAAATCCTATGAAAAACAAAGTCAAAATCGCCCTCACATTCTTCATCAGCTTGGCATTTTGCGCCTGCCAAGAACAATCGGCAACTAACGAAATCCACAAGTTGCAGAGACAGGCAAAAGCCGACATAAAGGCAATGCAACACATTGAAAAAGAATATTATGCAGAAGCCAATGAAGACTATCATTTCTGCGATTCAATGTTGCAGTTCGTGCCAAAAGAGAAACTGGAGGAATATTTCAACACCCTCAATCTCGCCCAAGCCTACCTTATTCAGTTCCAAGAAGTGAAACCTGTTATGGAACGGAAATTCGACTACCTGCAACAGCAGTTAGAAAACCTTCATAACGACATCGCGACAAACTATGTCAACGACTCGTTGGCAAACATTTATCTTTCAGACGAACAGAAAGTTGCCGACACCCTGCATGAACAGGTCATCTATTTCAGCGACCGCTTGAGCGCACAGAAAAACGAACTGAACTCGCTCAGAAAAGCCATGAAACAGTAATGAAAAACCGTTTTGCCCCCATATTGTTTTTTCTTTTTCTGGCCATTTCGGCAAATGCCCAAATCTCTTCTTCCGCCAAAGAATCGGCAAAGAAAAGGCAGTCGCCGAAAAACGAGCAACGCCAAATCGACGACCAAATGGCGAGCCAATGTTTCATGAACCAGGACTATGAAAAGGCGAAGGAAATCTACGCGAAACTATACAAAGACTATCAGCAGATTAACTATTACAACCAATACATCGAATGTCTGATTCGGCTAAAAGACCTTGACGAAGCCGAAAAGAAGCTCAAATCCTTCACTAAAGACAATCCGAATCAAGTAAAAAGCAAAGTTGACCTGATTTACGTTTACCTTTTGAATGACAAGAAAGACAAGGCCGAGAAGCTTTTCAACGAGATTATGAAAGACTTGCCCGAAAACGCAAACGTCATTCAGAGTTATGTCAACACATTGCGTTCCAGAAACTTAAATGAACAGGCTCTGGCTGTCCTTGAGAAAGGTGCCAAAATCAACAACGAAGGACGGACATTCAACCTGGACCGAGCCTACATCTATCAGGCCATGGCCAACTATCAGGAAGCCTTCCATTACTATTTCCTTGAACTTGAAAACAATCCCGACCAATACAAGTCCATCAAGATGCGGCTCCAATCGATGCTGTTCTACGATGTGAACAAGAGCATCACCGACGAATTGCGCATCGCATTGCTGAAAAAGACGCAAGAAAAGCCTGATAACGTGCAATTTGCAGAACTTTTGGTATGGTTAGCCTTGCAGGAAGAAGACTACGACATCGCCCTTGAACAATGCAAAAGCATCGACCGACGCGGCAACGATCAGGAAGCACAAATCATCAGTCTTTCCAACATCTGTTTGGACAACCGGCAATACGATGTCGCTCACGACGGTTTCGACTACATAAGGAAAAAAGGCAAAAGCCATCCACTATACGCCGATGCTTTAATCGGTCTCATCAATTCTGATTATCAGAAATTTAAAGCAGAAAACGTAACCGACAAAAAGTCGTACGAAACACTTGCCAATCGCATTTCGGAAGCCTACGAAGAAGTCGGAGCAAACGAATACGCCAATCTGGTTGTGACACTAAGCGACATCATGGCCTACCAGCTTGGTCAGCAAGACGAAGCCATTTCTTTGATAGAAAGCACTTTGGAACAAACCTCGGGAAAGATTGAGCAGGCCCGGCTGAAACTGAAATTAGCCGACATCTACCTTCACGAAGACGAAGTCTGGGAAGCCATCTTGCTTTACAGTCAGGTTGACAAAAGCATGAAAGAAGAACCGTTGGGACACGAAGCGCGTTTCAAAAACGCACAATTGCGTTATTTCATCGGCGAATTTGCCTGGGCGCAGGTGCAACTCAATGTGCTGAAAGCCGCCACTTCCAAACTCATTGCCAACGATGCCATGACCTTGACGCTCATCATCAAAGACAACCTGGAGACCGACACCACCGGAATAGAGCTTTGCCGTTTGGCAAGAGCCGATTACCGCATTTTCCAACATAAAGACGATGAAGCCTTAACCCTTCTCGATGACATCATCAGCAACGGCAACGAAACGAGCATTCCACATGCCCTATTCCGCAAGGCGCAAATCACTGAGAAAAACAAGGATTACGAATCGGCGAAAAACATTTACATGAGCATCGTTGAACGCTATGCCTACAGCTACATGGCCGATGCCGCGCTGATGCAAGCCGCATTGATTGAGCAAAACAACCTGAAAGACAAAGCATCGGCAGCACAACATTACGAGAAACTGATTGACGAATACCCGACAAGCATCTATACCGCTCAAGCAAAGAAAAATTATAGGAAGTTGGGAGTTAGGAATTAGGATTTAGCTCCCTGAGCTTGCCGAAGGGGCAGTTCCTGAGTTTCAAAGTGGAAAGTGTTGAAGTGGAAAGTGTTGAAGTTAGGAGTGAGAAATGAGGAGTTAGGAGGAAATGAGAGAAAATAGGCAAAAGGAGAATTTTGTACATACAAACGCCCTGAAAGGGCAGCTTAAACAAAGCTAAAGGCAAATGAGCTTGCGAATGTCACCTTTAGCGAAAAATAAAAAAATATGATAGTTAGACCCAAGAAAAGCCTAGGGCAACATTTTTTGACTGACCAAAGCATCGCGCAACGCATTGTGGAACAGTTATCTCCCGATTTGGAATCAGTGATTGAAGTCGGTGCAGGAACCGGCGTACTCACACAATACATGGTCAACGAAATCATGGACAAGCTCTATGTGATTGAGATTGACACCGAATCCATCGACTATCTGAAAGAGAACTTTCCGATGTTAGGCAATCATCTCATTCATGGCGATTTCCTCCGTGCCGACCTCAACCAATATGGCAAACAGAACATGGGCATCATTGGCAATTTTCCTTACAACATCAGCAGCCAGATTTTCTTTCAGGTGCTGAAACACAAGGATTCGGTTGTTGAAGTCGTCGGAATGGTGCAGAAGGAAATGGCAGAACGCATGGCCGCCAAGGAAGGCTGCAAGACTTACGGCATTTTGAGCGTGTTGATGCAGGCCTGGTACGACATCGACTATCTGTTTACCGTCCACGAAAACGTGTTCAATCCGCCACCAAAGGTAAAATCGGCTGTCATCAAAATGAGGCGCAACACCACCACCGACTTAGGCTGCGACGAAAAACTTTTCGTAACTGTTGTGAAGCAAGCCTTCAATCAGCGACGCAAGACCATGCGCAACTCGCTCCGCTCGCTTTTAAGTCCTGAAATCATCGAAAACGAAGTCTTCAACAAACGCCCCGAACAGCTTTCGGTGAAAGAATTCATTGATTTGACAAATCTGGTTGGGGAAAATAGTAATTTTGCACAGAAATAACACAAAACATATCTAAACAAAAAAGAGAGTTATAACACAACATAATTAAAACATAAAGCATTCGCTATCGTTTCACGTTCACCCGAAAAGCCCAGGAAACTTATTTGGAATAGAACAAACAGAAACGATTTGAGGCAATTCTACTTGGAATTGACCTTGTATCTCGTAAGGATAGAAATGCTCGCGCTTTGGCGTGAGTATTCTTGTGAGATACAAAGGTTCCATTCCTGGGCTGCCTTGGTGAACGTGCAAGAGGCTCACGCCTTTCTTTTGCACGTTTGCGTGATTTGATAGCTGCAAAACTATCAATCACTATGGCAGGAAACAGCAATCTCGGCGCAGCAAAATCGGCAAAAAACGATGAGTTCTACACACAATACGCCGACATAGAAAAGGAAATAAACGCATACATCGAATACAATCCCGATGTGTTCCGTGGCAAGACGGTGCTTTTGCCTTGCGACGATCCCGAATGGAGCAATTTCACCAAATATTTTGCCCAAAACTTTGAAACGCTTGGACTTAAAAAACTTATCAGCACCAGCTATGCGGTAGAAAGCAAGCAGTATAAAGAAGGCTATCAACTGACGCTGTTCGAAGAACAAAATCCGAACTTTGACGAGAACAAGACGCGCAAAAACGGCAAAATATTTGTGCTCGACCACGATACGAACAACAGCGGACGCATAGACATAAACGACCTTGAATGGCACTACCTTGAAGGCGATGGCGACTTCCGCAGCAACGAAGTCAAGGCCTTGCGCAATGAGGCTGACATTATTGTTACCAATCCGCCATTTTCGTTGTTCCGTGAGTTTTTGGCTTGGATTGTTGAGGCCGACAAACAGTTTGTGATTATTGGCAATATGAATGCCATAACCTACAAAGAAGTTTTTCCGCTTATCAAAGAAAACAAGTTGTGGCTGGGGAACGGTTTCAATGCAGGCAATGCATATTTCAGAATTGTAGGCGAAAGTCGAGACTATGCCAATGGCGTTTTTGATGAAAACACAGGATTAGTCAAGTTTAGAAATTGTTGTTGGTTTACAAATATGGAACATGGTCGTCGCCATCAACTACTTTCGCTTATGACAATGGCTGACAATATTAAATTCAGCAAGCACAAAGAGATTAAAGGTAAGGAATATGCGCATTACGACAACTACGATGCCATTGAAGTTCCTTTTACCGATGCTATTCCAAGCGATTACGATGGTGTTATGGGCGTGCCTATTTCATTTTTGGACAAATATTGTCCTGAACAGTTCGAAATGTTAGGAATAACAGAAAAAATTGTTGATTCCACAGTTGAAGCTATAAGAATTCCCAATTTTACAAAATATGATAGGCCATATATAGATGGGAAACGCATGTACTCTCGCATATTAATCCGAAAAAAACAATAACAGATGAAGACAACACTAAGAACCGACATTACAATAGCCGACATTTGCAAAGGCTTTGTATACAACGAATTGGAGGGCAAAGGACTGTTCGGGCTTTCAGGCTCGCTAACCATTCAGCCCGAATACCAGCGCAACTACATTTACGCCGACGGCA
>JAGHSL010000320.1 GCA_018065885.1 Candidatus Limimorpha equi | reverse complement strand
AAATCCGTTGACGGTGAGGAAATTACCGAGGAAAACATTTGCCATTATTACGAATTGCTGAGAGAGACGAAAGACTGGTCGGCATTTGACATTCAGGTGAAAAAATGAATGTTTCAAGAATAATAATTATGATTAGAAAACCTATTCTGTATTTTGCATTCGTGGCGTTGATGGCTTTTCCATCTTGCCAATCTGGTAATTTCGAATACTTTAAACAGGCGTTTAAGTTATCAAAACAAAACCGTCTTTCTATCCGCGTTTCACACGATTCCGTTGCTTTCGTATTGAAAGACAATAAGTTGCTTTTTGAAGCGGATGTCAATGGCGAAAAAGACACAGTTCAACTTGATTTAGGCTATAACGCACCTATGGGGAAACTCGTTTCATCAACCGAAAGACCTGATTTGCAATACAATGAAGCAACCGTAACAACGCTCGAAAAATCCAAGTTGCACATGGCTCTGGATACGGTGAATTACGCTTTTGGGAATTTTACGGCACATGCTTATTGTAATTTCATTCAGGTTGATAGTATTATTCCGTATTGCGACGCGGAACCTGGTTTTGATTATCCATTGGTTGGCTCGTTTGGCTTGCTTAAAAGCTATCACTATCTTGGCCTCAATTTCACTGATAATGTTATGATTATGGATCAAGTTTTTGAAAAAGACATTGACTTGACTGGCTATCAGGAGGTAAAATGTAAGTTCAAGATGATAAGTCTGCTTTTCATTACTTTGAATGTTGACGGCAAAGAGCATAATTGCGTTTTTGATACGGGAAACTCTGGCGGTATTATTTTGAAAGATAAAAAGCGCGTGGATGAGAATCGTGAGACTGATGTTCCGTTTGATGGGGCATACGCTATTGCGGCATCTGGTCCTACGGAAAAGACTGTCTTCTGCTATGCACCGAATGAAAATGTAACTATGGATTCGTATTCGTGTGAGGCCGATGTGCTCTATGTGCCTGATATTGATATGGATAATGTTGGTATGAAATTCATTTCGCGTTTCGACTGGATTATCAGTCCGAGTTTCGATAAAGTCTATTTCCGCCCGCGTAATGTTAAAGAGGAACCATTTGAGATTCATCCATATAAAATCACAACAGCCAATGGACGGATTTCCATCTTGAGGCGTTGCCTTTCGATGAATCCGGAATTCAATGTCGGCGACATCATCAAATCAGTTAATGGGGAGGAAATTACCGAGGAAAACATCTGCCATTATTACGAATTGCTGAAAGAGGCGAAAGACTGGTCAGCATTTGATATTCAGGTGAAATGATTGACACTTCAAAAGCCATATTGACCGAGGAAAACACCCACATTGTTGACTCTTGCGAGGTGAAAAGCAAGGAGGAAATAATGGATTACCTGACCCAATTGCGTGAAAATGCTTCACCTGAAATGGCTATCAATCAGCGGAGTATGGAATCGTTAGTGGACGAATGGCGTGCTCACAATCTTTTCTATGGACTTCATGTGTTCCGCAGCCGAACCCACGATGTCGATTTGGAACGGCATCAAAGCTGGTGGCGCGAGGCGTTTTGCCGCGTGGTCAGCTTCTTTTATTTCTGGTGATTATTTTTTTAATCAAGAATGTAGAGAAAACAGAGAATAGGGACGCAGTGCTACTTGAAGTCAGTGCCTGCGGCGTGAGAATTTAGAGGGAATGGTTTCGCCTTCCTCGAACAAAGCGAGAGGCACTACATTCAAAAAAAGGATTTCAGTAGGTCATTGTCTGGTTCACTACATTCGCTACATTCTTGACAAGAAAAAAATTGAAAAGACTAATTAAATAGAACTGCTATACCAAAATCAACGTATCTGTCTAAAATCCAAATATTTTCCGCTGGCTTCCCGTGCTTCGATTTTCATGTTTGTGACAAGGGAATAGGGGGTGCCTTCGCCGCAAAGTATGCAGAAATGGTCCAAATCCTTTTCTTCGCCTTCGGCGATGATGTGGACGCTCTCGTCAGCCCAGTCGTTTTCCACATAGCCGACAATGTTGTTGGCGGTGGCATAGCGGTACACGTAGCGCCGGAAACCGACGTTGAAGACGCGCCCGTAAATCCGTATTTCGTAGGCTTTGGTCATAGCGCGAATTTCAATCCTGGCACATCTTTCAGGGCGGCGTAGGTCTGTTCCATCTGTTCCTTGCTTTCAATGTCAATATTGTAAGCGTAACTGAGGTAATTGCCTTTTGCACTGGCTCTCACGTTGACGAAACTGAAGACGACCTTGCATTGCGTGAAGACTTTGGCAATGTTTTTCTTGGTCTCTTCAGTTGGAATTTCAGCGTTGACAATCAGCTTGATATCGAAATTTTGCGGGTATTGTATTTCTGTGTTTTGTGTCATAGTGTTCAATTTTGCTGCAAAAATAAGGATTTTTGGAAGTGGAAAGTGCTAAAGTGGAAAGTTGATAGTTTTAAAGTGGAGAGTTTTTTGCACTTTTTGAACAATTTTGAACCTTTTTCAATAACAATCCATTACAAAAACACCTGTAAACCGTCACCAATTTAAATTCCAATCGCTTTTTTCGACATAAGTGTCATGGAAACACCGCGTGCCAACATGAAAAGCAGAAAAGCACACCACAGGCCGTGATTGCCAAAGGCAGGCATGAGGAAATACCATGCAGGCAGAAAGACAAAAACGGAGGCGATAATCATCGTGTTGCGAATGGATCGCGCCGCCGTGGCACCAATGTAGATGCCGTCCCAAATGAAAGCTGCAAAAGTGATGATTGGAATGATTATCATGTAGATATGATAAGGCCGAGCCTGTTCGACGACTTCCGCTTGGTCGGAGATGAGGCCGATGAAAGTGTCAGGGAAGAGCCAATATAATAAGGTAAAAGGCAAACTCAAGCAAAGACCCCATGTGAGAAGAAGCCTTACGGTCTTTTTCAGCTGAACCTTGTCTTTTGCACCCGTGAATTTGCCAACAAGCGCTTCGCCAGCGTAGGCGAAACCATCGGTGAAATAGGAGAAGATATAAAAGAACTGCATCAGTATCATGTTGATAGCCAGCATATCATCGCCCAATTTGGCGGATTGGTTGGTGAAGAAGGCGATGCTTAAAATCAATAGGATGCTGCGAATCATGAAATCGGTGTTGACCTTGAAAAAGCGTTTCAGTTTGTCGGCCTGCAGCAAAACTTCTTTCTTAATGGGAATCAGATATTTACTGTATTTGGCGAAAAGAAAAACGAGGGCCGTGGCCAAACCGCAATATTGCGCAACGACCGTGCCCAAGGCAACGCCTCTTACGCCCATGCCTAACTGACTGACGCAGAAAATGCTTGCCGCGATGTTCACCACATTGATAAGAATGGCAATGACCATCGGAACGGTGGTGTTCTGCATCCCGATAAACCATCCGTTGAAAGCATAAAGGCAGAGCACAGCAGGGGCAGCCCAAATCCTCACATAGAAATAATCGGCGGTGTAGCGCAGCACGTCATCGCTGCCATTAAGCAATTTCATGCTGATCCATTCAATCGGGTTTTGTAGGCTGAGTACTATGACGGTGGCAATCAGCGCGATGCAAAGCGAACGGTAGAGTGAATAGGAGATTTCTTGTTGGTCGCCGGCACCGAGCGATTGCGCGGTGAAGCCTGTGGTTCCCGCACGCATGAAACTGAAAATGGAGTACATCACGCTGAAAATAGTGCCGCCCAAACCGATGGCACCGATGTAGGCTACAGAGTCCAAATGCCCCATGAGCATCATGTCGACCAGACCTAACAGCGGAACGGTTATGTTGCTGATGATGTTGGGAATGGCAAGCCGTAGGATGGATTTATTTAAAGTGTCTTTTGCTTCGTTTCTGGTTTTCATCTGCTTTAATTAAGAATTATCGTTAGGTAAGTAGTCAAAATTAAATTGCAATATGAATTGGTTGTCGGTTTTCAGTTATCAGTTATCAGTTGTCGGTTATCAGTTATCGGTTATCAGTTATCGGTTATCAGTTGTCGGTTATCAGTTATCGGTTATCAGTTATCGGTTATCAGTTATCGGTTATCAGTTGTCGGTTGTCAGTTGTCGGTTATCAGTTATCGGTTATCAGTTATCGGTTATCAGTTGTCGGTTGTCAGTTGTCGGTTATCAGTTGTCGGTTATCAGTTAGTAAATTGTACAAATACTCTAAGCGTCCAAATGTCCAAACGTCTAAATGTCCAAATGTCTAAATGTCCATACGTCTAAATGTCCAAACGTCCAAATGTCCAAATGTCCAAATGTCTAAACATCCAAATGTCTAAATGTCTAAACATCCAAATGTCTAAATGTCCAAACGTCTAAGCGTCCAAATGTCTAAGCGTCCAAACGTCCAAACCAAGAAAAACTCTTATTCCGGCCTGACAAATTGTTCTCCAGTCTCTTCCGAAACTCTTTTTCTCCACGAATCGGGATAACCAACTTGCTGTGGACGGGCTGGATAACCGTAGCCGTTGCGCTTGAATTCGCCGTTTTCTTCTTGCTTGACGTTGCTGTCTAAATATTTCACCAAGAGATAGTTGTCGAGTTCTTTCCAACGGGCGACGGTGTTGTGTCCGGCTTTGTTTGAAAAATCGGTGAGGTAGGCGATGGCTTTTTCGGGGCTTTCGGTGTAAAGGTTCAAAGCCTCGTTGTCGGCATAATTTGTCTGTTCCTGATAGGTGCTTTCCAATGCGTTTTGCACGGCTTGGATGTCGCCGATGACGCGATTATAAAACAGGTACTTGAAATGTGCCAGACGGTTGAAGACCCAGAAAGCGGCATTGTCGCTGTAGGTCAGCATGTCGCCGTTGCCTTGACGGTATTCAACCGGCACTTCGCTGATGGAACAGTAGAATGGCGTGTAGACCGTCGAGTTGGTGTCGTCGACGCCGAACCAGATGATGCCGCCTATGGCGTTTGGCAACCAGCTGCGGCACTGCGCCACAAACGAAAAACCGGTCTGTTGCGTGACGGTGGTGCGCTCGTGGAAATATTTCCCTTCTTCATATTCCCAATAAAGCGGTGTCCAACGGTAAGGCGAACCGAAAGGCTCTGCACCCACATCCTGACTTTTATCTAAGGGCGTGCCTTGCAGGTAATTACGTTGGAAAGCCATCATGTCGCTGAGGCTGATTTTGCGGTTCGGCTTGACGTACAACGGCATACGGCCATGGGTGAGGTCTTTGCCTGTGGCATAATCCCAATATTGTTCCATATCGTCGCAAACAGCATTGAACATGGCCCAAACGCGCAAATCGCAAATGCGGGCTGCCGAAAAATCGACGGGAGCGTAGGCTGCCGAGAAATCGAAATCCTGGTCTTTGCCGTTGAAATAGCCGTGTTTGCGTGCTACGTCAATGATGTCGTGCTTGTAAATGACTTCCACTTCGGGATTGTTGAGTTTCTTCCAATCCTTGTCGGTGATGCTGGTTTTGCCATTGCGCAAGGTGAAGTTCGTGATGCGAGCAGCGTTGGCATGACCTGAAACATAGCCGTCAGGGATGCGGATGGCAACCCAAACGGCGCCACGGTCGGCATTGATGGTGTCGCCACTTTTTGTGATTTGTTCGTTGTAGCCTTTGGGCATCATTTCCATGTACCAGACCTCGTTGGCATCGCAGATGGAAAACGATTCGCCGTCGCTGCCGTAGCCGTATTCTTCAACGAGGTCGGCCATGATACGGATGGCGTGCCGTGCCGAGGTGGCGCGTTCCAAAGCGATGAACATCAGGCTGCCGTAGTCGATGATGCCGCGCGGATCCATGAGTTCTTCGCGGCCACCGAATGTGGTTTCGCCGAGAGCGACTTGATTTTCGTTTATATAACCCACAACTTGATAAGTATGAGCTGGTTGTGCAACCAAACCACGAGGCTTGTTGGTGCCACGGTCATAGCATACGCGCATACTGCCGGCCGGCCAATCAGCGGCTGGCGTGTAATATAATTCTCCGTAACGGATATGTGAATCAGCGCAATAGCTGATGAAGGTTGAACCGTCGACGGAAGCGCCTTTGGTGATGAGAAAGTTGGTGCAAGCCAACAGCGGCTGCACGGCTGCGATGATGGCCAAAGCCAAAATAAGTCTGATGTGTTTCATTATGATGTGATATTTCTTGCAAAG
>JAGHSL010000020.1 GCA_018065885.1 Candidatus Limimorpha equi | reverse complement strand
CTGTATTCTCTGATTTGGCTTTCAACGGACAATGGTACATCGCGGGCGGCAAAAGTTACATTGCGAAACTTTTTGTTGATGCTGGTGCCGACTACATTTGGAAAGACAACGATTCGCCTGCAAGTTTTCCCTTAGACCCTGAAGCGATTCTTGCCAAAGCGCAACATGCTGATTTTTGGCGTATTGCAAACTCATCATCCACTTCAATGACTTACGATGATTTGGAACGTGAAAACCCGATTTATCCGCTTTTCGATGCGTGCAAAAACCACAAGGTCATTGTGTGCGACATCCGCAAGGTAGGGTATTTTGAAAACTCACAGATTGAGCCCGACATTCTACTTGCCGATTTCATCTATTTCTTCCATCCCGAATGTCTGACGGGGAAGTGGACAGGCTATCAGCCGAAATACTATCATTGGCTTTAGTCAACCATTTTGTGAAATTTCTCGAAGTTTTCGTAAACATCTGTCACTTCTGAAGGAATAGGTTCAGGTCTCTCTTCCAATCCTTTACAAAATGCCTTGAAATTGCCACAACAGCATATATCCACTTTGTCGGTTTCGTAGAGTTTTTGAACTATTGGAGTAAGTTCCTTGCCGTGGATTTCAAGTATATCGCAGAAAATCAATCCAATAAGATTAGGATCGCAACAATCGTAAGATTCAGCGATATTCTCATAATAGAACTGAAGCAAGTCACGATACCATTCCACAACATCTTTCCGTTTCTCAGGATGGCATATAAAGATTCCTGCGGCACTTGCCGAAACTAACGTCTTGCTGAAGTAGAAAAGTCCTGGTTCTTTCATGAAATCGATCAAAACAGGAAGCTGATTATGAGCAAGTTTGGTTAATGTTGGAACAAAAATATCTTCTCCAAAATCGCCAAAAACAAAATCGTAAAACTCAGAATCCTGTCTTAAAACCTCTAAAACGACATCTATGGAACTTTCGTTTCCACATTCGCCAAGCAACAGCAATGCATGTGCGATTGTTGTTGTCCACTCCGTTTCATCACTATTATTGTAGTATTTCCCTAATTCGCAAAGAATTACATTGTGCAAATCCTCGCGCAAAACATCATGGTCAAGACTTAAAAACTTGTCGATTTCATCTTTTGAAGGGCACTTGTCTTTTGAAAGGAAATCCATCAATCCGTCTGTTTGAATTGGAAGATTTTCGGGATATTGAGGGTGCTGGTAACTGTATTTCGTCTCAGGATATTGCTTTTGCCACGGACTTTCTTCATACTCGAAATCGTCAACACCAATGGTAATCAGGAAATTGCCCGTTCCAATATTGCGTTCCAAAGCTGGCAGGTATTTGTTGGCTTCCTGTTGGGTATGGCAGACAAGATGATATTTCCCATTATCTCCAAATTCGTACTCGATGATTGGAATGCACTCATCTTCATCATCTTCCAAAAGAAATTTTGTGACGGCGAAGTTCTTGTGAGGTTTAATGCCGGCTTCGGAAGCATATTCCACAGCACCGAAAATCCAATTATGTGCTTCAATGTAATCGACTTTTTCGATGCCCACTTCTAAGATTTTTTGGAGGAATTTTTCATATTCGGAAGAATCAAGCATGGCTTCAAAAAAAGTGTCTTTCACACCAGTACACCATCTGTCAATCA
>JAGHSL010000004.1 GCA_018065885.1 Candidatus Limimorpha equi | reverse complement strand
CTCCAGTCAACCACTGACAGGGATAAGGTTCGGATGGTAAACTCATTCCAGGATTAACAACAAAAAGTCAATTTATATCAGTATTAATCAGTAAAACCGAGTCAACCTAAATCAGGAAAACACAATTTGACTTTGCTCTCGTATCCCCCTCCGAATATGGAAAGGGCTGACCATACTTTTTAGTCAGCCCCTTTGTATTGTTGCAAGACAAATGAAAGAATCGTCTCAAATAAAGATAAGCGTGAAACTTGGAGTAAAATTTCTATCTTTGCAGTCTGAAAAAACAGTGAAACATCATGGGCATCTATCTAAATCCGGGCAATGTGCTGCTGAAGCAGGCCAGAAAGTCAGAAATTTTCATCGACAAGTCGATGATGATTGCCGAACTGAACCAACTTGTCGATTCCGAAAATAAATATGTTTGCATATCGCGTCCGCGCAGGTTCGGCAAAAGCATGGCAGGCAACATGCTTGCGGCCTATTATTCCAAAGGTTGCGATTCAAGGGAGCTTTTCAAGGACCTGAAGATTGCACAGGACAAGAGCTATGAGGAATACCTCAACAAACTGAATGTGATTAAGATAGACATGAATGCAGAATTCATGTCGAACCATGACGAGTTTCTTCAAGTGATGCAGAAAAGGATTATGAAGGACTTCGCTAAGGTTTTCCCTGACGTTGATTTTTCCGATTGCCGATCGTTTGCCGACTGTATGCTGGAAGTCTATGCGGAGAAAGAAGAGACTTTTGTTGTCATCATTGACGAATACGATGTGCTTGTCCGCGAAAAAGTTCCGGCGGCTTTGTTCAACGATTATCTATGGTTTTTGAATGCACTTTTCAAGAACTCCACATTAAGCCCGGCCATATCGCTTGCCTATCTCACCGGCATCCTGCCCATTGTGCGCGACAAGATACAGTCGAAGCTGAATTTGTTTGACGAATATTCGATGACCGATGCATCGCAACTTGCCGAATTCGTAGGCTTCACTGCGGCAGAGACGCAAGGTCTCTGCGAGCAGTACGGCATGGATTATGAGGAATGTCGCCGCTGGTACGACGGCTACGACTTGAACGGCGTGCATGAAATATTCAGTCCGAAATCGGTGGTGAGTGCCATGATGAAACGCTCATTCGGCAGCTACTGGACCCAGACCGGCTCCTACGAAGCCCTGAAGCTCTACATCCTGATGGATTTCGGCGGCATGAAGGACGACGTCATAAAGATGATGGGCGGCGGAAAGGTCGATGTGAACGTGTACAAGTACCTGAACACGATGACGGATTTCCACAGCAAGGACGACGTTTTCACTTACCTGATACATTTGGGCTACTTGGCCTACGACCGCGAGAACCGCCAGTGCTACATCCCGAACAGCGAAATCCGCGAGCAGTGGGTCTTCTCCGTCGAATACGAACAGGACTACGCGCCAATCATCAAGCTGGTGAACGACTCGAAACAATTGCTTGAGGCGACAATCAACAAGGACGAAGAAGCCGTGGCCGCAGCCTTGACCGAGGCGCATATCCGCACCACCAACCCGTTGACCTACAACAACGAAGCATCGTTCCAAAGTGCGATTGGCTTGGCCTATTTCTACGCTAATTTGAAATACACCGTCATCAAGGAACTGCCCACGGGCAAGGGCTATGCGGATTTGGCTCTGGTTCCTTACGTTCCGAACATTCCGGCCATGATTATTGAGCTGAAAAACAAGAAGTCGGCGGAATCGGCGATTAAACAAATTAAGGAAAAGAAATACGACGATTTGTTGGAACATTATCGTGGCGATTTGCTTTTCGTCGGCATCAATTATGACCCTGACACGAAGGAACACCAGTGCAAGATTGAGGAATGCGTGATTGAATGAAGAGGCACAGCAACGCATCTCTTTTTTCGGTATAAATTCCATATAACACAAACTTGTGTCACACAATGTTGTGTGACACAAGTTTGTGTTACTTATAAATAATTGAAATACAATTTGTTTATTCTTTCTTTCCGCCGCCAAATTCCATCAGGTAAGCCTTCAGGAATTCGTCAATCTGGCCATCCATCACAGCCTGCACGTTTGAGGTCTGATAGTTGGTGCGGTGGTCTTTCACGCGGCGGTCGTCGAAAACGTAACTGCGTATCTGTGAGCCCCATTCTATCTTCATCTTTCCGGCTTCAATCTTGTTCTGCTCTTCCATGCGGTGACGCATTTCGCGGTCGTAGAGTTGTGATTTCAAGAGGCGCAGGGCGTTTTCCTTGTTCTTCGGCTGGTCGCGGGTCTCGGTGTTTTCAATGAGGATTTCCTCTTCTTCGCCCGTGTAAGGGTCTTTGTATTGGTAGCGCAAACGCACGCCCGATTCCACCTTGTTCACATTCTGACCGCCAGCACCGCCACTTCGGAAAGTATCCCACGAGATGCGCGACTGCTCAACGACGATTTCGATGGTGTCGTCAATCAGCGGGGTGACGAAAACGGAAGCGAAGGATGTCATGCGCTTGCCTTGGGCGTTGTAAGGAGAGACGCGCACCAAGCGGTGAACGCCATTTTCGCCTTTTAGGTAGCCGTAGGCATAATCACCTTCCAGTTCCATTGTCACCTGTTTGATGCCAGCATCATCGGCTTCCAGAAGGTTTGCGATGGTGAGTTTGTATTTGTGGTCTTCGGCATAACGCATATACATGCGCATCAGCATCTGTGCCCAGTCTTGGGCTTCGGTGCCGCCGGCTCCAGCATTGATTTTCAACACGCAACTCATCGGGTCGGCTTCTTCGCGAAGCATGTTCTTGAATTCAAGATTCTCGACAATTTGCAATGCCGTGGCATACTGTTGGTCGACTTCCTCCTCGGTGGCTTCGCCTTCCTTGGCGAAATCGACTAAAACGGCGAGGTCGTCGTAGGCTTGCTGGGCTTCGTTGTAGCCGTTGAGCCATGCTTTCACTTCGCGCATTTTCTTCATCACCACTTCGGCGGCTTTCGGATCGTTCCAAAATTGCGGGTCTTGTGTCTTTTCTTCTAATTCCTGGGCTTCGATGGTACGTCTTTCGACGTCAAAGATACCTCCTCAAGGACTCAGTCCTCTTACATAAGTCTTTCTGTTGGTCTAAAGTGATCATTGGTGTTATGTTTGATTTAAAGATTTAAAATTCAAATATTTAAAGATTCGTTTCGGTTTGTCACAATCTGCCGGAATGTTGAGATGCACGATGTGAGTCTTTCGTTCCGACAATCAAAACCATCTCTAAAAAACGTGCAAAAATAGGGAAAAAACGGGATGTGTCAATAACTTAATGAATGGCTGAGGCAATGGCAAACAATGGATAGTTGGTCATCCAGTTCTGTTCGCGGTAATCCGACATGGAAAATCTTACGCCTTTCAACCCCTCGTTTTTATCCACGAAAGCATGAAGGCTTTTGGCTTGCAGGTTTTCTTCCGCTTTCACTTCAATGGGTGTGATTTTGTCGTCTTTCTGTACGAGAAAATCGATTTCGCCTTGCGAATTGTCTGCTGACCAATAGTAAATATCCAAATTCTTGACGTATTTAAGTTGCTGAAGGACATATTGTTCCGTAAGCGCACCTTTGTAGTCGGTATAAAGCGAATTGCCATCTAACAAGGTCTTGGCAGAAAGCCGGCTCATGGCACCCAAGAGGCCGATGTCGAGGGTGAATAGCTTGAAAGCTGCAAAATCTTCGTAGGCCGACAAAGGCAACTGCCCTTTTTTCGTCCGGTTGACTTTGTAGACAAGGCCTGCATCTTGCAGCCATTCAATGGAAAGTTCAAAGTCTTTTGCCCGCGCACCTTCCTTTACGGAGCCGTAGATGAATTTTCGGTTTTCTTTCGCCAATTGTCCCGGAATGGACCGCCATACCATGCGCAGCCGTGGCACTTCATTAAGCGGTGCGTGCTTCGAGAAATCGCTCTCATAAGTTTCGATGATGTTTTGCTGAAGTGCCCTTGCCGTTTCAAAGTTTTGGTTTTCGACAAACGACATGACCACTTCGGGCATTCCGCCAATGAAAAAGTATTGCCGCAGATAGTTTTCGATTTTCGAATGGAAGGCTTTCATCATTTCCCAATCGGAACTGGCGACAAGTCCGGCCAATTGCTGTTGACCAAGAGCTGACAGAAATTCCTGGAACGACAAAGGGTATAATTGCAGGAAATCCACTTTGCCGACAGGGAAGGAATCGCTGTGATGCATGGCGATGCCAAGCAGTGAACCTGCCGCAATGATTGGATATTGCGGTGCCTTTTCGTAGAAATATTTCAGTGCGGTGATGCCGCGTGGCGATTCCTGCAATTCGTCAAAAAGAATCAAAGTGTTTTCGTCAATGACGACACCCGTCTCCAATTGCAAAGCCAGGACGATGCGGTTGATGTCGAAGTCTTTTTCGAAGATGTTTTTGAGCAGTTCGTTGTCCTCAAAGTTGATATAGACGTGTTTCGGAAAGGCTTCTTTGGCAAATTGCTTCATCAACCAAGTCTTCCCGACTTGCCTCGCACCTTTGATAATCAGTGGCTTGCGGTTTTTCTTGTCTTTCCATTCGTAAAGTTGTCTGATGGCTTCCCTATACATTTTCAATCGTTTTTACGCTGCAAAAGTAACACTATTTTTTGAGTAAAAAACAAAAGTGCGCCTGAAAAGTGTAGTGAAACTACAAAAAGTCCGACTAAAAAGTGTAGTTGAACTACAAAAAGTCCAACTAAAAAGTGTAAATCGATATTATTGGAAGTGTTTGTAGAGACGTAGTGTGCTACATCTCTGTATTCAATTTAAGGCTCAAAAGTAAGAATATTTCCTATGTCTGTAATAAAAGCCTACCTTTGTTGTCTAACATGGCAAACGTTGCAACGGAATGAAGAAATTATTAACGTCAATTATGAACAACGACAAAGAACACCAGTTTGAAATCTTGGTGCAACAGCACAAGCGGACTATCTACACGGTCTGTTACATGTTTTCGAGCGATAAGGCTGAAATTGACGACCTCTTTCAGGAAATCCTCATCCGGCTTTGGAATGGTTTCGACCATTACGAAGGACGCAGTTCTGAACGGACTTGGGTCTATCGGGTTTCGTTGAACGCGGCCATCAATCACGGCAAAAAGGAACGCCGGCGAATCAAGACGGTCCCGCTGACGGTTGACATCGACCCATACGAGGCCGACGACCCTTCGACACAGCAAATCCGTGAACTATACGACCGCATCTCGCGCCTCGACCTTATCGACAGAAGTCTTGTCCTTTTGTGGCTTGAAGGTGTGAGCTATGACGAAATCGGTGCCATCATTGGCATCACGCCCAACAATGTAGGCGTCAGGCTGACGCGCATAAAGGAAAAACTGGTGAAAATGTCAAAAAATCAATGAAAGGGAAACAACATGGAAAATCAGGAAAACAACCAGCAATTTGAGCTTGAACAGCTTAAAGCCCAATTCGCTACTTTGCAACAGCAATTCGACCGTCAGCAAATCGTCAACGACAAGCTGATGAAGTCGTCTATCAAACAGAATCTGAGTTTTTATAAACGATACCAATGGGTCGAAATCATTGGCTATCTTGTTGGGGCGGTTCTTGGCCTGTTGTGCATTCGGTGGACATTAAATGATCTGGGAATGAAGCTGTTTTGGGTTTCGTTTTGCACAGTCTGTTTAGCCATCGAACGATTACTATATCGTAAAATTAAAGTTAAATCGTTTGAAAACAATGATTTACTTACATTTTTAGAATGCGCAAGAAATACAAAAAAACTATTTTCGTCCTACATTGCGATGAGTTCTTCTGTCGGTATTATTATCATCTTCGGATTCTTTTTATCTTCGTTGGGTAAGGAACATGGCTTGCCTAATTTATGGACAGTTCTCGCCGCTTCTGCTCTGATAATAGCATTCTTTGTTTGCGTGGGAATCATTAATGTTCGCTATGTCACAAAGCCTTGTGATGAGATTATCCGTCAAATTGAAAACTATGAACCTGCCAACGAAAAGGAAGTCCGTACCGATAAAAGTCAAAGACGTTTTTTTGCAGTTATGATGGTCGTGTTTCTGGGACTTGACATTTGGGGTTGCTGCATTATAGCCTCAAAACTGAAATTTGCTCCATGGAATCGTAGCACCACCTATGAGAGGAGTGCGGATGACTTGGCAGTAGGAGGAAGCCTTGAAATCTGGGAAGTACGTTCTGAAACGACTGTAAACGACAGGACTTCCTATCGCGATGACTTGCCATTTCAGGAAAACGACTCCGTCGTGCTGAGGCTTGATGCCGACACCACGAAGCAGGCTGTGTTGTACGCCTTGGGAAAGACAACATCGGAAGGACCTGCCATCAGTTCGGCGGTGCTTGGAGGAAAGCCCATGGTGAAGGAAATTGTGCGTGGACCATATTTGGAAGGTACAACGAACCAAATCATTACTTTCTTGACCCCTGAAGCTTCTGTGCTTTTCCGCAGATTTACAGAGAATTGCTTGCTCAATGGGAGAAGCGGAGCAGTGGTTTTGGATGGAAAGGTTTATCAAACTTGGAAAGTGACCGGAGTCATCGAAAACGGAGCGTTCTTTGTCAAATTGGATGCCTCGGAAGCTGAAACGGATGCGTTCTGCAAAACCTTATTAAGGCAGTGATAGTTGTACCATTAGGTGCTATTTGTGTTACACTGTAGAGATGTAGCGTGCTACGTCTCAATAGAACATCAGCAAAAAAGGCTGGACACGCAAAATGTGTCCAGCCTTTTGGCATTATGATTTCTACTTATGTTTTTGTGAAGTTGATTTTTAGCTTCTCAGGATGTTATTGTAAAGAATGTTGATAATCAAATTTCAGGTAATTTGGGTTTCCCTGGATGCGATTAAGGAATTTATCCTTTTGCCAAGTCGCTCCATAATTTCCATGACCATCCTCATAGGCGAAAGAACTGTCTTCTGCCTTTTTGAAACCTAAACGGCCTGATTTCACGACTGTTAAAGTATCAGGAAGTTCCTCTTCCTTGAAAGTCAATTCAGCCTGCATCGAGGCATCAAACGGAGCTTCAACGATGATTTCCTTTTGCCAAGGCAAAGTGATGTCTTTCAGCTCGATGGCTTTTCCATCAGCATCCGTGTAGGTGATGTTGGCTTTGAAACAAGTAGAGAGTGTAAAGACGATAGTGTCGCCAGTTAGCGGATGGACGGTCTTACATTCACTGTCCAACTCATAGCGTACATTGTACTTCTTTGATTCCGTTTTGTCGTCGTCTGATTTTTTGCAGCCGCTGAAAGCCATTGCCAATGAAAGCATGGCTAATGCAATGATTGTGATGTGTTTTTTCATTTTTTTTCTTGAAAATTTAGAATTACGGCGGCAAAATTACATTTTTTCTGAAAAAACGTATGGGTTTGGCGCAGTTTTTGGAAAATACGGGCGTGTTGGAAGCCAAGCGGTTTGGTTTGGTGAAAGTTTTGCCAAAACGCAATAATTGCCTTGACTTTCGGTTTAGTTTACGTACTTTTGCAACTCAAAATTTCGAATAATGAAAAATCTGTTTTTTCTTGCTCTTCTGTTGAGCGTTTTCACTGCGGGCTTTGCCCAAAACAAGGTTTCCGGCACTATTGTCGATGAAAAAAGCGGTAAGGGCATTCCTTTCGTCAATGTGGGTCTTTTCCGTCAGACTGACAGCGTTTTCGTGAGCGGCTCGGCTTCCGACGACAAAGGCGTGTTTGCCCTTCAAGG
>JAGHSL010000428.1 GCA_018065885.1 Candidatus Limimorpha equi | reverse complement strand
GACCAGCCGATGTTGCCGGAAGGCTGCAAGCAGAGAAACCTTGGATTTCCCAAGTCGTCAGGCTCTCGGGGCTTGCCATCGTTCCGTGTCTATAGATTAATTTCATCTTTGAGGGATTTTTTCCAGTCCGTTTCAATCGCAAAAATACAGCGTATTTTGTAAACATGCCACTATTGGAACGATTTTTTTTTGCAACAAAATTCAAATTGTCCTCTTTAATAACCAAAACATCCAAAACTTTTGTCTTTTTGGTTCTGAATCTCGCAACCGCTCGATTCAATACTGAAATATGCAAAGTTGTCGTTTTTTACTGAATCTTTTCTGAATGAAAGCGAAAAACGCTATTTTTGCAAAAATAAACGACACAAAGCAACATAATGACACCCACGCTCAATATAGATAAATCCAACTGGAAGAAATACAGGTTTGATGAGTTTGCGCAAAATGTTTCTGAACGTGTAGAACCTGCGCAAACGGATTTGGACTTGTATGTTGGTTTGGAACACATTGACCCAGATTGCCTGCATCTGAGCCGCCACGGACACCCGAGTGATGTGGAAGGAACGAAACTCCGCTTTTATGCTGGTGATGTGATTTTTGGCCGCCGCCGTGCCTATCAGCGCAAAACGGCTCTTGCGACACAAGACGGGATTTGTTCTGCCCATGCAATGGTTTTGCGGGCAAAAGAGAATATCGTTGATTCCCGATTTTTCCCATTCCTGTTTCATTCGAAGCAGTTTATTGATATGGCCATAACCATTTCCGTTGGCGGACTTTCTCCCACAATAAATTGGAAGGATATTGCCAAACAAGAGTTTCTCCTGCCGCCGCTTGCCGAGCAGCAGCGCCTTGCCGAACTCCTCTGGGCCGCCGATGAGATGATTGAAAAGGAAAAGAGGGAATTGGAAGGGGTGGAAAGGATGCTGCAAACTTATTTAGATGAGTTTAATGCGAAGCATAAACCAAATGCCAAATTGGGGGATTGCTTGATTGTCAAAAAAACAAAAAGCAAAGCTCCTCATCGTATTGAAAAATATGTCGGATTGGAACATATTGAAAGCGGACAACGAACAACTGAAAAATATGATAGTTCTGAAAATGTGTTAGCAGATAGCTATATATTTCAAAAAGGTGATTTGCTGTATAGCAAACTGCGTCCTTATTTGGACAAGTGCATAATTGCAGATTTCGATGGGATCTGTACGACAGAATTAATCGTTTACGATACGAAAGACAATGCTTCAAAAGAATACATCCTTAATATTTTACATTCCAAATCTTTTTTGAACTATATCGTTGATAAAGGATTTGGAACGAAAATGCCAAGAGTGTCGCATGAAATAGTGTCAAATTATGATTTTTATCTTCCGTTGGAATCCGAACAGAAAGAATTGTTAGGTTTTATAGATGAAATCAACAATTGTGCGATTGATATTAAATCGCAAATCGCTAAATCACAAGAAGTTAAACAAGAGATAATAAATCAAATATTTTAGGAGACATGCTTAAAACAAAATTAGACAAGAAAAATTTTCCTCTCTGTGAAGCAGAAATTGATTTAATTAACAATCAATTCATCTCTAATGGATGGCTTACATTATACGCCACTAATATTTTCGCAGTTATGATAAAAAAATCATATTTTGTAAAATCCCAAAAATATGACTCTTGGGATTTACGTCCTTGCGATTCTCATCCTACTATAAATGAATTTGGAAGCACAGCTAGTGGATATCGTCGTTTTTATGAGAAAGGAATAGAACCCATTGTCATTTATCGAGAACAGAGAGGAACCCATTCTCAGCAAATATGTTTTTCGGAAGAATTTGTATTGTTTTATGATCTTAGAGAAGTTCGGGAGAATGAAAATATTGTAAAATACATGTTAGTGGATGAATGTGGAGATGACAACTGTATAGCACAAATAGAAAACTCAAAGGCTCTCGTGCAATTGAAATATATAAAAGAGTTTCTTGCCGTTAAACAGATGAATTTATTGATTCAATTTGAGTATATTAAGCACAGTAATAAAACTCTGTCACAGATTGGAGTCTCAAATAAATATTGGAATACTATAAAGAATAATGAATATGTCTTGGGGTATTCTGTTTTGAATAGTCCATGTCCAATAAATTCGGAAAATCTTTCTTTTGCAATGATTAGAGGGAAGGTTTGGTTTGAATATGATGATTCTGATATTAAAATGTTATGGAATTATCATGATACTAATACAGAAAAGTTCATAATAGGAGTTGATGAAAATGGTGATAATATAGAAATAACATGTGATGAAAACCAATTACCAAACTTGTTTACAAGAAAAGGAGAGGAACCTTATGCGCTAACACCTGTTTTCTTCAAAAAAGAGGTTTTGTCAAAATACTATGAAAATCCAGGAAAATTTACAATTCATGAAGGATATATGAATGCTCCTGAATGGTGGCTGAGATTTGATAATGATAGAACAGATAATTATGTCGTTGCTGTATTAATAGATTTGGGTAAAATTCCTTACAAAGAGCAACAACATTGGAAGCAATATAATATCGTTCCTCCTGCAGATGCTTCCATTAGCGAAACAACTCAAAAAAGATGGTTTTGGGGCGAACCATGTGATACTACCAATGCACCAGATCACTTGTTTAAATTTCAACTGCAGAAAACAAATGATTTGTGGAAGCAAAAATTTGGTTGGGAGTTGTTTAAACCTTTAGCTGAAAAAGACCAACACCATATAGAAGCATTACACACAATGTCAGAACGAGACAATGATAAAGAATTTGATGGTTTGATTCAATCAGTAACAAAAATAGTAATAGATTCCTTAAATGAAAAAGAAATAACAAAAACAACTGATGATTCCAATAGTGACGTAATTTCATTCCTTAAAAGCAAAGATTGTTCTGCTGCAAAAGACCTTAAAGGTGGTATTGCAAAATTCGAGGCTTTACTAATTTCTTTAGGCCAACCAAATACAGATATTATTGTCCAATTTAAGGATATTCAAGAATTGAGATCAACAACAGTAGCACATCGGAAAAGCTCAAATCCAGATAAAAAGCATCTGGAATTATTTGCAAGATTTGAATTGGATAAAATTTCACAGCAAGAAGTATTTAATAAAATATTACTACGGCTTGTTGATAATTTTAAAGTATTACAAAGTATTGCTGAAAATAAAATATCATGTCCTTCAACGAAATAAACGCAGTGGAAAACTTCGTCATTCATACGATGACGGGAGTGAACTTGAATGAGACCAACATGGCGCACGAAGCGCAGGCGCGTTACGGAGCGCATTGGGAATATGTGCCCGCTACTGCCTTGCAGCGCGAAATTACCGAAGTGCTTGTGGAAACGGAAGTCAAAAAGGCGCTTGTTCGCCTCAATCCCGAAATAGCCGCACAGCCGGAACGTGCCGATGAGGTCATCTATAAGCTGCGCTCCATCCTGTTGTCGGTCAACAGCACGGGCCTGGTGCGTGCCAACGAGGAGTTCGCCGAATGGCTCAAGGGCAACAAGACCATGCCTTTCGGCAAAAACTACGCCCACGTCACGGTCAACCTGATAGATTTCAAACATATTGAGAACAACACGTTTCAGTTGGTCAACCAATTCAGCATCCGCAACCGCGAGACCAAACGCCCCGACATCGTGCTGTTTGTCAACGGGTTTCCCTTAGTGGTGGGCGAGGCCAAGACTGCCGTGCGGCCTGCTGTGTCGTGGTTGGATGGCGCCGCCGACATTCACGACGGCTACGAAAACAGCGTGCCGGAATTGTTCGTGCCCAACGTTTTCAGTTTCGCCACCGAAGGCAAGGAACTCTACTACGGTGCCGTGCGCACTCCGTTGGAGTTCTGGGCGGCATGGCGTGTAGATGACGACGAGAACCTCTCCAAAATGATGGGCCTCGGCAATGTGGAAAAGGAACTGAAACAGCTGCTTTCGCCATGGACGCTGCTCGACATACTCTATAACTTCACCACCTACACCACCAACAAGAAACGGCAACGCACCAAAATCGTCTGCCGCTATCAGCAGTACGAAGGCGCCAACCTCATCGTGGAGCGTGTGCTGCAAAACCGCATCAAGCGCGGCCTGATATGGCATTTCCAAGGCTCGGGCAAATCGCTGCTGATGCTTTTCGCCGCACAGAAACTGCGCAAGATGCCCGAACTGAAAAGTCCCACTGTGATGATTGTGGTCGATCGCGTGGATCTGGATTCACAGACGCAGAATGTCTTTAAGGAAGCACAAAATGTGATGCCCACCGAAGACATCAGCACGATGAACAGCTATTTGGAGAACGACAGCCGCTATATCATCATCACCACCATCTTCAAATTCAAAGAGGCCAAACCCAACATCAACCTCCGCGAAAACATCATCGTGATGGTGGATGAGGCACACCGCACGCAGGAAGGCGACCTCGGCCAGCGTATGCGTGCCGCCTTGCCCAACGCTTTCTTCTTCGGCCTGACGGGTACGCCCATCAATCGCTCCGACCACAACACCTTCTGGACTTTCGGCGCAGAGGAAGACACCAACGGCTATATGAGCCGCTACTCGTTTGAAGACGCCTTGCGCGACAATACCATTCTGCCCTTGCACTTTGAGCCGCGCCTGTTGGATATCCACATCGACAAGAATAGTGTGGATGAGCAGTTTGCGGAACTCTCCAACTCGTTGGATGAAGATGCCAAGATAACCCTCACCAAGAAAGCTGCCAAAATGCTGGAGTTCCTCAAGTCGCCCGAACGCATCGCTTTGGTGTGTCAGGACATCGCCCAGCACTATCAGGAAAAAGTGGAGCCGCAAGGCTTCAAGGCGATGATTGTCACCCCCGACCGCGAAGCTTGCCACCTTTACAAACAGGAATTGGGAAAATATTTCCCCGATTCGGCTTCCGCCGTGGTGATTTCCACTTCGGGCAAAGGCGACGACGAACTCAAACGCCTCTACAGCCGCACCAAAGACGAGCAGGAAAAACTCATCGAAAAATACAACAATCCCGATTCGGAACTGAAATTCCTGATTGTTACTGCCAAACTGCTGACGGGCTTCGATTCGCCCATCCTGCAAACCATGTATTTGGACAAATCGCTGAAAGACCATACTTTGTTGCAGGCCATCTGTCGTACCAACCGCAAATTCCCAAACAAGACCTTCGGCCGCATTGTGGATTACTTCGGTGTCTTCGACGATGCAGCCAAAGCATTGGAATTTGACGAAGACGCCATGAAGAAGGTCATCACCAATCTCAACTCGCTCATTGACGAGCTGCCTAAAGTGATGGAAAACAACCTGTCGCATTTCGTTGGCGTAGATCGCACGGTTGAAGGCTTTGACGGCTTGCAGGCCGCACAGGAAGCCATCGGCACCAATGAAAAACGCGATGCCTTTGCGGCAGACTACCGCCAGTTGTCCAACATCTGGGAATCGCTTTCGCCCGATCCGGCCTTGGAACCTTACCGCGAGGATTACAAGTGGCTGTCCAATGTCTATCAGTCCGTCAAGCCTTCAGGACCTGATTCTTTGGGCAAACTGTTGTGGCTGTCCTTAGGTGCGCAGACCAAGAAAATCATGTACGACAACATCCACGCCGAGGGCATCCATACCGATATGGAAGAAGTGGTGTTGGACGAAACCACCGTGGCCTCGCTGATGGCGAATAAAGATCCTAAAGCGGCCAAACGGATGGAAAAAGAACTGATCAAGCGTTTTAAGAAATACAGCAATATTCCGAAATTCGTAGAGTTGAGCAAACGCTTGGAAGAGTTGCGTGCCAAAGCCGAAGCCGGCTTGATTTCAAGCATTGAATTCATCAAGGAGCTGTGTCAGATTGCCCGCGAAACCGTGCAGGCGGAGAAACAGGAAGAGAAAATAGAAGTCCGCAAGACAGGCAAGGAAGCCCTTACGGAATTGTTTTTGGAATTGCGGACGGAAGACACGCCAGCCGTTGTGGGCCGCATAGTGGCCGACATCGACGAGATTGTGAAAATCGTCCGTTTCCCGGGCTGGCAAACTACCAATGCGGGCGAACGCGAAGTGCAGAAAGCCTTGCGCAAGACCTTGCTGAAATACAAGCTCCACAAGGAAGAAGCCCTGTTCGCTAAAGCGTATCTTTACATCAAGGAATACTATTAACCGAATTACCTTTATGCTGACTTTATCACAAATAGAACAATATCTGGCCAAAGCCGCCTGGATTTTGAAAGGCCCCGTTGATGCCGCCGACTTCAAGGTCTATATATTCCCGTTGCTGTTTTTCAAACGCATTTCCGATGTCTATGATGAAGAATATCAGGAAGCGTTGAATGACAGCGAAGGCGATGTGGAGTATGCCTCTGGTGCCGAGATGCACCGTTTCAAGATTCCTGATGGTTGCCATTGGGAAGATGTCAGAAACGTCACCGTCAATGTGGGCAGCGCCATAAAAGGTGCGTTTTCACAGATAGAGTTGGCCAACCCGCAATACTTATCGAATATTTTCGGAGATGCCGCCTGGACCAACAAGGAAAAACTTTCGGATGAACTTTTGCTGCGTCTGTTGGAGCATTACTCGCAATACAACCTGTCCAACTCCAATGTGGAACCTGATGTGTTGGGCCGAGCCTACGAATATCTGATTAAGATGTTCGCCGACCAGACCAACAAGAAAGCAGGAGAGTTCTATACGCCACGTTCAGTGGTACACCTGATGGGACTCATTGTGGCGCCGAAGCCAGGTGAAACAATCTATGATCCAGCTTGCGGTACGGCAGGAATGTTGTTGGAATGTATCGAGCAGGTGAAACAGAACGGTGGCGATTACCGGACGTTGAAACTGTTTGGCCAGGAGAAAAACCTGACCACCTCCACCATTGCCCGAATGAATATGTTCCTGCATGGCGTGGAAGACTTCCAGATAGAACGAGGCGACACTTTGCGCGACCCGAAATTCTTCTTGTATGACCAGATAAGGAAATTCAACATCGTCATTGCCAATCCGCCGTTCTCGCTCAGCAACTGGGGCGCAGAACTTTGGGCTGATGACATCCACGGACGCAATATCGCTGGACTTCCACCCAAAGGCAATGGTGACATGGCATGGGTGCAACACATGATCAAGTCGATGGACGACGAGTCGGGACGTGTGGCCGTAGTCTTGCCTCATGGTGCATTGTTCCGTAAAAACGCAGAGGCCAAAATACGTGAAGTGATTCTGAAAAAAGATTGGTTGGAAGCGGTTATCGGATTGGGTGACAACATTTTCTATGGTGCTACTTTGTCGGCTTGCATTTTAGTATTCAGAGCCAAGAAAGAGTCGAACCGACGAAAGAAAGTTCTTTTTATCGATGCCGCCGACCAAGTGCGCAAAGGCCGTGCCCAAAACACTTTGGAACCCGAACACATCGACACGATTTATCATTGGTATCAGGATTTCCAGAATGTGAAAAACCACGTTCAAGTGGCGACTTTTGACGACATCGAAGCCAATGCTTTCAATCTCAACATTCCTTTGTATGTGGAGAAAGAGATTGAAGACAATCTGCCATCATTGGACGAGGCGAAAGCCCAATTGAAAACGGCCGTTGAAGAAGCTTGGACGGCAGAAGAACGTTTTGTTCAACTATTAACGGAATTCACGAAATGACATTAAAGGAATTAGAATCATATCTCTGGGGCGCGGCCACCTATCTGCGAGGCTTTATTGATGCTGGCGATTACAAGCAATATATTTTCCCCTTGCTTTTTTACAAACGCATTTGTGATGTGTATGACGAAGAATATGAAGAGGCATTGAAAGAAAGTGATGGTGATGTGGAATATGCATCTTTTGATGAAAACCATCGCTTCAAAGTGCCGGCAGTGGCGCATTGGAACAAAATACGCGAAATCACGGTCAATGTGGGCGCTGCCATCTCCAAAGCACTGAACGAGATAGAACGTGTGAACGCACAGCAATTGCAAGGCATTTTCGGAGATGCAGATTGGACGAATAAAGAACGACTGTCAGATGAAATGCTTTGTCAGTTGATAGAACATTTCTCAAGCAAGAATCTCAATATCAAGAATGTTCCAAATGATGAGTTAGGTAATGCCTATGAGTTCCTCATCAAGAAATTTGCCGACGACAGCGGACATACGGCCGCTGAGTTCTACACCAATCGCACCGTAGTCCGATTGATGTCTCTGATTGCAGACCCACACGAACACGACAGCATTTATGATCCAACCTGCGGTAGTGGCGGACTGTTGCTCAATTGTGCCATGATGCTCAAAGAGCAAGGAAAAGAATATCGAACGCTTCGCCTGTACGGACAGGAAATCAATCTGATCACTTCGGGTATTGCCAGAATGAATATGCTGCTTCACGGATTTGAAGAATTCAACATCGTAAGAGGCAACACGCTGAGCAATCCTGTTTTTATGGAATATGACGAATTGCAACGCTTTGACATCGTGTTGGCCAATCCACCATATTCGATTAAAAGTTGGGACCAAGTGGCATTTACAAATGATCCGTTTGGCAGAAATATCTGGGGAACACCGCCGCAAGGTTGCGCCGATTATGCTTTCCAACAGCATATTATGAAAAGCTTGAAACCCGATTCTGGAAGATGCGTGGTGCTTTGGCCGCACGGCATTCTGTTTAGAGATGCCGAAAAGGAAATGCGTCGTAAAATGATTGAAAGCGATTGCGTGGATTGTGTCATCGGATTGGGTGCGAACCTTTTCTACAACTCTCCGATGGAAGCGTGCCTGCTGATTTGCCGTATGCAAAAGCCGAAAGAGCGGAAAGGCAAAATACTTTTCATCAATGCAGTTGATGAGGTGAGAAGAGACAAAACAATCAGTATGCTGGAGGAGAAACACATCCAAAAGATTTTCACGGCATACAAGAAATACGAAGATGTGGAAGGCTTTGCCAGAGTGGTGGGCAACGAAGATATTTTGGCAAACAATGCCACGCTCAATATTTCGCAGTACGTCTCAAAATTAGCCATTCAAGATAACTCCCCAAAACGTGATTTATCTGAAATGATGGAAGATTGGAGTATCAGCCGATTGGCTTTACATCAAGAATTGGAATCCCTTTTTAAAACAAAGTAATTCGGTTTTTTCAACTTACATTCGTTATGCTGGCTTCAATAGTGTATTATTGCCATTTGAGGTGCCTTGATATCCTCAAATTTCCCATCAAAACATCCTCAAATTTCCCATTAAAATATCCTCAAATTCCCCATTAAAATTAAAAAAATGTTTTGTGTATCATTTATTTATGTGTTTTTGCAAGCGAAAAATAAATGTGCAAAATCGTGATGGAAAATCAAGCATATAAACCGCGCATAGCTGATGTGCTATTGGAAGAACAACTGGGAGCCTCTGGATGGACATGTCTATCATTTCCGCGATAGCAATGGCTTGGAGTGCGACACGGTGTTGCACCGTAACAATGGCACGTACGGGCTGATAGAGGTGAAGATAGGCGGTGACACGAACATAGAGGAAGGTGTACTTTCCTGATTTAGGTTGACTCGGATTAATAAATTATTACTGATAAAAGTTGACTATTTGTCGTTATCCCTAAAGTAGGTTTACCATCCTTGTCTTATCCCTGTCAGGGGTTGACTGGAG
>JAGHSL010000291.1 GCA_018065885.1 Candidatus Limimorpha equi | reverse complement strand
GCTAAAAGTAACAAAGTAACATTAGTTTGCCAGTAGTCTTCGCATCACCGGCAATAGTTTCTGTCCCTATCGACACAAGGGCATCTCCAACTGCAATAAGAGATGACATGGAGAAAAGCAAAGGATGACACGGAGGCGGTGATGCCCAGGGTACTGGCGGAAGCAGAGGCGACGCGCAAAAAATACTGCAGCAAAAATTTCCACAGAGTAAAATGGCATCAGTGTTTGTTGTTGACCGCGAATTAGGCGAATCAAGCGAATGTGACCTTGCTGGCGCAAGACCCCGCCCGAAGGCATCCCGAAGGGATCTCGAAGAATTAAAGCCGGAAAAATAAGGTCAAAGCGTGGCAAAATTCAACGACAAATGAAGCAAGAGTTTTGCATGTTTTGAAAGTTTTGGTTTAAAAAACTCCAATTTGAATATAATTGTCAGGATTCAACCGACATCAACAGTTTTTTCATACTTTTGCGAACAAATCGGAAAAGAAATGTCAGCCAAGAAAAAAAGCAAGCCTAAAATAGAGACGCACCTGCCAAACGAAAAGAAAACGTCGTCAGTCAACGGATTTGTGAAGATTCTGCTGTGGGTGCTTTTATTATTCGTTGCTTCGATCATTATCAGTTACTTAATATCATAAGACTATGGATTATTTGCTCATCGGATTGTCGATTCTGCCCGTTGCGGTACTGATGATTTTCATTTACTTTCAGGACAAATACCAGAAAGAACCCATCAAGCTGCTGGCAAGAGCTTTCATTGGCGGTATGCTTGCCATTCCGCTTGATTTTGTCGTCATCGACCTCATCAAGTTGGTTTTCTATTCGGAAAGCACAGCTTACCAGGCTTTTTTTGAAGCCGGCATTCCCGAAGAGCTGTCGAAATTCATCATCCTTTTCCTCTTCATTTGGCGACGCAAGGAGTTCGACGAATACATGGACGGCATTGTTTATGCTGCTTTCGTCGGATTGGGTTTTGCTTGTGTCGAGAATCTTTTGTACGTTTCAAGTTCGGCGGCAGAGGCCTACCAAATCGCCATTTCGACCAGTTTTTCACGCGCATTGGTTTCCGTTCCAGGCCATTTCCTTTTTGCCGTGGTGATGGGTTATTTCTTCTCCTTGGCGAAATTCGACAAAAAGCATCGGGCAAGAAACCTGATTCTCAGCGTAATATGCGCTGCGGCGGTTCATGGATTGTTCGACTATCTGCTGATGATTGAGGAATTCCTTTCATCGGGACTTGCAACCGTCATTTTCATCGTTTTCATTTTAGGCGACATCAAACTTTGGAAACTCGGAATAAAATTCATCAGGAAACAGCAACAACTTACGCAAAACCAAAATATTACTTCCGATGAAGAATATGCACAAGCCGAAATACCTGTGACAGAAAACGAGGAACCCGAATACAAAAGCATTGATTGGAACGCAGGTGAGAAAACCACGAACTAATTCAGATTCACTGATTTTTAAGATTTTATCGGATTTTTCAATTTATTATGTTTTTTTCTTTACTTTTGTAATCAATAATCCTTTCTCTTGTAGAAATCAAGTCAACAAACAATAATTCAATAAACAATAAAATCTATCTGAAATGAGAAAAAATCTACTTTTTTTGGCTGTATCATTATTTGCCATGATGGGCTTGGCAAATGCCCAAAGACCTATCAGCAATTTCTCCGAAGACTTTGAAGACGGCACCCTTGGCATCATGACCACCATCGATGCCGACGGCGACGGTCACAACTGGAAGAATTCTTCATCCCTTCAAGTGCAAGGCGACGGCCATAACGGCAGCGCCCGTTATGCCTATTCCGAAAGCTGGGTTTCGGCATTAAAAACGAACCGCTGGGGAATCTATCCTGACAACTTCCTCGTATCACCATTGGTTG
>JAGHSL010000340.1 GCA_018065885.1 Candidatus Limimorpha equi | reverse complement strand
TTTAATAATATTAAAAAAATTGCTTCATGAAAAAGTTTATCATGGTATTGGTTTTGTTTCCACTCATTTTTTGTGGATGCAAAAAGGAAAAGGTCGAAAATGACGGTTACATAAGAGTGAAATCTCTTGGTGAAGCCGTGAAAAATCCTACAAATTCTCAATTTTGCAAACCTTCCACGGCCGAGAAGACATTGTCGTCGGTAAAACATGTATCGAAAGGGCGCTTCTATTACATGGATTATCTGACAGATATGGGCCTTCAAGCCTTGCTTGACGGCGATTACCGTTCAAGAGAAGCCTTCGAAGCCGCTTTCAGCGACATGATGTTTACTCCAGAGGGCACTGAATCGACTGGCGACTCCAAGGGTTCGGCTTGTTCTGGTTTCGTATGTCACAACGAAAAGGGTGAAGTTCTGTTAGGCCGTAATTTCGATGGAAAACAAGGCCCTCTTATGTTGCTGTTCAACAAGGCAAACGGATACAAATTCGTTCAATTCACAGATCCGCATTACAATTCAGAAAATTTGTATCCTGAAGATGGTGTGCTCAATGATGGTACAACTTCGCTTCACCGCTTGATGCGTGAACCTTTGTCGACGATGGATGGCATGAATGAGTATGGCCTATGCTTTGGTGCCTTCCAGCTGCCTTGGTTCGATCCATCCTATCTGCCTCCGATTGCACAGAACACCGGCAAAAAGGCCAT
Organism: Candidatus Limimorpha equi; assembly: GCA_018065885.1. Taxonomy (GTDB): domain Bacteria; phylum Bacteroidota; class Bacteroidia; order Bacteroidales; family F082; genus Limimorpha; species Limimorpha equi. The sequence continues at coordinate 2,225 of JAGHSL010000340.1, read as the reverse complement.
GGGTGCATCATTGCTTCACAATCTGATTCTCAGCCGCTGCAAGACCGTGAAAGAAGTGGAAGAATTCATGCGTTCTCATGATTTCGTCACGACAAACATGATTCTCAATGTTCACTGGCTTATGGCTGATGCTACTGGTGACTGGGCATTATTCGAATATTGGGATGACGAGTTGTATGTCTATCGTGAAGCCGATCTTGCGGAAATAGGCTTGCTTTTTGGATCAACGATTCCTTATGAACGTTTCAGCATTGAGAATTATTACCGCCATCCAGTTCCTTACAGCCTGTATCCAACTGAAGAAGACTATGATCCTAATGATTGGCAGGTGAAATTAAGTTCCAAAATACGCGTTACCCACATGATGAATTTCTACAAGCCTGTAATGAGCGAACGCGAAGCTTTGGAATGCCTTCAGGAAGGCCGTTTCGACCTTGAGGTGCCGAATGAACTGACCGACTGGTCCTGCGTCTATAATCCGGCACAACGCACTATTATCTTTGCCTTGCGCAATGATATGTCGGAAATATACTACCTTGATTTGAAGAAAGATTTGTAATCTTTTTTTCATATTACAAATCAGGCTGACGATTTCGCCAGCCTGATTTTTGTTATTGTGTTGTCAATTTATTTCTTCTCAGGTTTGCCACCATTAGGATTTGCCGGTTTAGTGTTAGAAGGTTTTGTCGATGGCTTCTTCTTTTCGATTTCAGCTTTCTCTTTTTCCATTTTTTTCAGCTTATCTGCATCGCCGAGTTCCTTCTGCTTGGCAGCTTTTACCTTTACATAATACTTATTGATCTTCTTGTTGATTTTCTTAGCAATCTTTGCCGCATTACCTTGAGGCTCTGTAGGATAAGTGTCGTGTTGGTCAGCCCATTGCTGTTCGAAGGCGATTAAATCCTTATTAAGTTGAATCCGATTCACCGAGCGATTGTTTTCAACGGCATTGATAGCGGCATCGAAAAACATGTTCCAGCGTTGACCATAGTAGCCTTTGACCAGTCCGCCCCACATACGGCAGGCGTAATCGTTTGACTCGTTGCTGCCCCAAGTGGTGAGAATGGTGCGGGCGTTTTTCTCGAAATAATCCTTTTCAGCAGCTGTCGTGCCCATGTTGCGGGCTGCATTAAGCCATCTGCCCAGCAGCATCGAAGACTGAGTTGAAAGCAAAGCATCGGCATCGTCGATAAGTTCATTGGCTTGCTTCTTTATTGCTTTCATTTGCTTTAAGTCCTTGGCATTGTAGGCTTCAATGAATTGGTTGTATATTTCTTCGAAATAGTTGGCCATCCATTGTGAATAGAATACGGCAAGGTCGTTATTGTAGCTATCGCGCTTCGACTTGGATTTCAGCAGGTTCTGGCAAGCAGCGAGCAAAGAGTCGTTGCTGAAAACAAATTGTTCCTTTTTCCTTCTTGAAACCGATTTTGCTTTTTTGTCATCGTTTTTGATAGGGAAAGCAGGACGTTCCATCAGCTTTGAATCTTTCACATCGTAGACCCAATTGGTATAGACGTTTTTGCTCAGCAACTGCCATGCGGCATCGGCATTTTCGTTTTCCTTGCCGAAACGTGTTGCCGACCAGTCTTTCATCCAGGCGTCAACATCTATGTCCTTTTGCCATACGCGCTCGAAAAGGAATTCATACATAACCGGATTACAATCAAGTGCTTCCAGAGTGGCGCCAATGCCTGTCATATTGGAAATCGTTGTTCCTCTATTGGCGTCGTTCTGTTTCTGGCTGGCACTTTTCCCTACAGGTTTAGATTTGGTGTTAGGTTTGCCAGTTTGCTTGCCATTACCATTAGGTTTGCCTTTTTGCATGTTGCTGGCGCCAGATGGGTTCGCGTTCATGCCAAACAGACCACTCATTTTTTCATTCAGCAGATAAACGTTGCCCGACAATTTGGTGTTGCCTCCAAAGTTGCCTAAATAGCACCAAATGAAAGGATAGCCAAAGAAATCGTTGGACTCATTATGGATTTCGGTATTTTCGCAGTAATAATCAAGCAGGATGAGATCTTCGCGATTTTCAACACCGCCTAAATATATCTTCATGCGTTCGCTATTCCAAAGTGTGCTTTGGCGATAGAACATCCAGCCCGTCTGCACCCATTTGGCGCACGAATCGGCTTTTGACAGCGACTCATAGATGTTGTGAGATGTTTTCATGAGATAATCTTCCATCCAGCTTTGTGGGTCCATGTCGTTGAATGGGTCGA
>JAGHSL010000126.1 GCA_018065885.1 Candidatus Limimorpha equi | reverse complement strand
GACCCTTACCACCGTTCTTCGGGCGTTTCACATCGCCAAAGATACCCTTTTCGAGTGCCGTAAACAGACCTTCCTTGTTGATTTCTTCCAACAGTTTGATGGTGTTGTCAACCACTTCCTTAGCGCGGCGGCGGCAGATACCATCTTCGGCAAACTGCATTTCGTCACCGATGCTCTTCATGTTGTTGAAGATATACTTAGCGTTCTCGATTGACAGGTAGCGGTCGCTCATGAATGGCGTGTGGATGGCTTCGGTAGGCATGCCCAAAAGCTGAATGCCTTGGTGCGTCCAAATGCCAATCATGTTGAACAAAGCATCCTGAATGTGACCACGGAAAATGTTGCCCGTCATGAACTTGGTAGGTGGCATGTATTTCAGCGTTGCCTTCGGGAAGATTTCGCGTGTCATCTGAGCCTGAGCCAGTTCCATGAGGAATCCGTTTTCAAGCATCGGATCCATTTCGAATGCGTGACCTAAGCCCATCTGTTCTTCTTTCAGACCAGCCATCAATGCGAGTTGTTCGTTGATGAGGTCGGAAGCCAAAACGGTGTGAGCAGCTTCAACGGCATCGGCAGTGGTGAGGTAGTTGTCTTCACCTGTATTGATGATAACGCCAGCGAAACCATTGATAATGCGTGACATATACTGGTCAATCAAAGTGCGCTGCATGTTGATGTCGCGGAAAAGAATGCCGTACAAAGCATCGTTCAGCATGACATCGAGGCCTTCGAAAGCACCCATGATGGCGATTTCAGGCATGCAAAGACCTGAGCAGTAGTTGCAAAGGCGGATGTAACGGCCTTGCTCCTCACCCACTTCATCAAGAGCCTTACGCATGATGCGGAAGTTCTCCTGAGTGGCAAAAGTGCCGCCGAAACCTTCGGTGGTAGCACCGTAAGGAACATAGTCGAGCAAGCTCTGACCCGTGGTACGGATTACGGCTATAACATCGGCACCTTGGCGTGCGCCAGCCTGAGCCTGGACAACATCTTCGTAGATATTACCCGTAGCAACGATAATATAAAGGTAAGGCTTCGGGCCTTCGCCTATGGTATCTAAATAATGTTCGCGACGGGCACGGCGTGTGCGGATGCGGCTCATGCTTTCGTCGATGACAGGTTGCAGGGCCTCTGCAATCTGCTTCTGGTCTTTTGTCACGACCTTTGTAATGTCAAGTTCGCCAGCAGCCACCTTTTCGGCAATCTGTTGTGGATTCAACTTGGTCTGAATCATGGCATTAGCGATGAAGAACAAGGCACCTTCATTCAGAACGCCTTTTTCTTTCAGGTATTCCACTACCACATTTGGCAACGGAACGCCGTTTTCATCAACGCCATCGATTCCCATCAGGCGGCACAGCGTGCGCTCGACAGCAACAGTAGTGTACTGTTCAACAAAAGACTGAACATCTTCTGCAATGTTCTTCGCCAGCCCCCTGGCATACTCCACTTTCTTAAAATCAAGTCCTAATTTACTTTCCATATTTTCAGTTATGTTGTTTAAATAATTGATTTGTTGTTCGTTTATAATTATGATTCTTGTTTTATTTTGTAGATAGTTTCAAGAACTTCGTTGAAGTAGGATTTCAATAATGAAATTTGTTTTGAAGGTTCGTTTAAAGCATTGAACTTATCTGCCTGGTTGAAGTCAAACCAAATTGCTCCACCTTCTTCAAACGGTTTGCTGAACATTTTGCCTTTTTTCATCCCATCTACTATGTTCAACAACAAGTCATAAACAGGTTTGCCCCAACCTTCACGATAATCAAACCCAATATAAATCTGCGGATGCTCTCGCTCAAAATATACGCCCATCCATCCCCATGTCTGTTTCAATCTGATATGTTTGAACTTGACCTCAAAATACTTACCCATAATACCATTTCTTGGAGTGCCATAGAGATTGCCTCCACTATTTGTATCTTTCCTGCTGTCGTACAGGTTTGAAGAAAACTTTTCATTGTCAACAATAAACACCTCGTCTAAAGAACGATAAAATGTGTACAGGGAAAACATTCCGTCTAAATTCATGGCTTGTTTGGGAATAAAGATTTGACAAACTTCTTGCAAGTATTCAAGATAACCGTTCCATAACGATTCCTCTTCTTTAGGGATTCTATTCTTAATGTAGATATATAGTTCAGTCCAAGTGCGAACAGAAAAACCTTCTTTCAACATTGGATAGTTTGTGATATATCCAAGTTGTTCATTCGGAATTTTAAACTGCTTCGTGTATTGCTCAAAATGGTGATTCCTATCCCATATCTTACATTCAATCAGAAACACTTTTCCATCATGCTCAAAATAGAAATCAGGCCGACTGTCCTCGTCAGGTAGTTCTCTTTGCAAATAGACCTCCGTTAACTTCTCTTTAGGGAAGAAGAATTGAAGAAAAACACTCTGAAAAATATCTGATGTCTGACACATAGTCCAAGTAATGTCAGACAGATTATTCTCACTGTTCAGTCGCAAGGATAGATTCGATATGAAATTCTCAATTCTTTCCATAACTATTTCAGCATCCTCCTTTCTTCCACGCCCTCCAGCACCTTCATCTGCTGAATGGCGATTTTGTTCAGTTCAATCAGTCTATCGAGTTGCGGCATACCTTTATTAATAAAGACCGCATTGAGGTTTTCCATATTCGAGAGGCAAATCAGTTGGTTGATGTTCGCATAGTCGCGGATATTGCCTTTCAAATCAGGATTTTCGTCGCGCCATTCCTTGGCCGTCATGCCGAACAAAGCCACATTCAGAACATCGGCTTCATTGGCATAAATCAAAGAACGGTGATAAGCATCAATCTCTTCAGGCACAAGGTTTTCTTTTATCGCATCCGTATGAATATGGTAGTTTATCTTAGCCAGCTCTCTCTTCACTGACCAACCGAGTTGCTTTTGTTCTTCTTCCTTGAGGCGTTGGAAATCTTGAATCAAATAGACTTTAAACTCTGGACTAATCCACATGGCAAACTCAAAAGCAATATCTTTATGAGCGTATGTGCCACCATAACGGCCCGCCTTTGCTTGAAGTCCCACAGCATTGGTTCTGCTAACAAAATCCTTAACACTGATTTTGAAACTGTTAAGACCAGATTGATTTCTAATTATGGCGAATTCGCCATAATTAAAATTCGGATTATATACTTTTTCCCAAATGCCAATAAACTCCATAGTATTTCTGTTACGAAGCCAATCAGTTACAAAAAAATCTCCGTCCTTCGCTTTAATCATGTCCGTCAAACAGATATAATCATTGCTATTTACTTGAATAACAGATATTTCCGTATTTTGCACATAAATCTTTGCCATAACTAATTTCCCTTGCATTTATAAGTGGTCGAATTCGACCACTTTAAAACCTCTCTCGCCTTCTCAATCCACTCACAATCAATGCCAAGACTTTCAGCAATGTTCAAGGCTTCGTGCGGCACTTCGCCTTCCTTCACCTCAACAAGCTGGTAATTCATCTGTCCGTCAACGAAGCCCTTCACGCGCAGGCGTTTCGAACTTGCCGACTCTATATCATAATGCGTGGTCAAGACGAGGCTCACATTCTTACCCGAAAGCAATTCTATCAAGGCAGTCACCAAGGCTGCGCCTTCCATCGGGTTGGTGGTGCGGGCTGGCTCGTCAACCATCGCCACAATATTTCCTTCTTTTCGCGATGCCTTAATCACGGCATCGATGTTTTTCATCTCTGCAGCAAACGACGACAGCCCTTTTTCAATCGACTGCTCGTCGCCAATGCAGAAATAAATCTCGTCCCTGACATCAATCTCCGCCTTTTCAGCCGGTATGCCGAAACCGAATTGGAAGAAATATTGGCACAATGTCAAGGTCTTCAAAACCACGGTCTTACCGCCCATATTGGCACCTGTGATTAAGGTTGGCTGCTGACCAAAACTGATGTCAACAGGCTGATACAGCTTGCCAAACGCTGCAAGCGAGTTCTTCACTTGCGGATGGAACAGGCCCCGATACGAAGTCGTTCCCTTTGAAACGCTTGGGAAAACAAGTCCCAACTGTTTCATTTGCAAGGCTTTTGCAAGGTTGATATCAACCTGTGCCAAAGCCCGCTGTGCTTGTTCGATTTCCGCCGCAAACGGACGGAGTTTTCTGCTCAATTCAAGACGGATTTCGTCTTCAATTTCATTCGCCTTGAGCAGCAGTTCTTCCTGCATATCAGGACTTTTGCGAATCAACGCACGCAGTTCCTTCAAGTCCTCAGAGTAGGAATCGTAGATGTAGAATGTCGCAATCTTCAAGCCATCGGGGTCAAGAATCGAAATCACGTTTTGCATATCTGGCAAAACGATGACTTTATCCAAATCCAATTTGTGCAAACGCTCCGAAATGTCAGCCGTCAGGATGGCGAGATGTTTCACTTCAAAAAGCTCAATGTCGTCCAAAACGACAGATTCGCCCAAATGCTTGATGGTGGTGCGGACATCTTTCAGGCATTGCAGCTTCGATTGCAACGTATTAATATAAGGTGTATTTTCCGGTTCAAGGACAAAGTCATGGAACGATTTCAAAACTGCATAGCACTTCCCTATCTCCGATGTGTTTTTCATCATCGGCATATCCAAAAGGCTACGACGACCGAAACTCGACTGCAAGTCAAGCTGATCGAACATATAGCGCAGTCCGCAAGGTGATTCTATGACGTCTTTCAATTGCATAAATAACTCTTCTTTAAATCGTAAACCGGCAACTGTATGGCTTCCGACAAGGTCTTACAAAGTATTTGCGAATCAAGCACATAACCGCTTGGCGATGTCGGGTTGACGCATACGGCAATCAGTTTGCTTCTTTGCAACACATGAAGTTTTCCGCCCGAATGGTAGAATTGCCTCAAAGCCTGCTGCGAAGCGAAAATCTTGGTAAAATCACGGACAACTAGCTCAATGCCTTTCAGTTGCTTGTTCTGCCTGACTTTTTCAAGGAAACTGTCAACCAAAGCACCTGCGACAAACAAAGTCTCGCAATTCTCCATGCCTTCGAAATGGATTTCCTTCGACAACGACGAAACCGTATTCAGATCATGGAGTTGTCCATCCATGTCAACCGACCAAAGGCCTTTCTCAATGGGCGCAAGCAGCTCAAGATTTCTCTCGTTGGTGACACCTATATTAATAAGGTCAACCACAAAGGCCGTTTTCTGCACCAAAGTCTGCATATTTGCCGAATAAGCCGCGCCCGTCGAAAGTATCATCGACTCGCTCACGGCTGGCGATGCGGAACTCAGTCTTGACAAGGCCCCATCAACAATCACAAGGTCAATGTTATGTCTGCGCATCTCTTTCATCCAGCGCCGCAGACTTGCTCCCGTTGATGGCCCTGACAGTAAAATCTTGCCTCTTGTCAATGCTTTTGCCGTCACGACTCGCCCTAACGATGTGTTTACGTCACTCACATCAATCAGTTCGGAAACCAGTTTGCGTTGACGGTAATGCATCTCGGATGTGCCGAAATACATGCCTTCGCGCAGATAGATTTCTGGCTTGGCCGTTTGGGTCACTTGGTCAACACTCTCTCCGTCAATGCCTATCGAAGTCACGGCAACACGTTTCTTGTCCAAAGGGAGATGCTCAAGAACATATTTCAGACATTCCGTCTTGCCCGTGTTCTTTTCCAGTCCCACAATGGATAAACTGCTGTAATTCAATATTTCGTTGACGAAGGACATCCTTGTTTGATTAGGAGTTAGGAATTAGGAGTTAGGAGTTAGGAGTAATAAGGATAGTACTTTTTGGAAAATCAATCCTACTCACTCCTAACTTCTCCCTCCTAACTGTTTATTTGCGTTGTTCGTTTCTTTCGTGACGCTTCAAAGCTGAAGGTTCG
>JAGHSL010000453.1 GCA_018065885.1 Candidatus Limimorpha equi | reverse complement strand
TTCAACTTTTTTCTTGCACGCATTTGAAAAAGTTGTACTTTTGCACCCTCAAAATTAAGTATTTATTATTAACCATTAAAAGAAGGAAGTGTTTTAAAATGATTATTGTTCCTGTAAAAGAAGGCGAAAGCATCGACAGAGCTTTGAAGCGCTACAAGAGAAAGTATGAAAAGACCGGCGTCGTGAAAGAATTGCGCGAACGTCAAAAATTCACCAAGCCATCAGTGCTGAAGCGTGCTGCTCACATGAAGGCTGTCTATGTGCAGAAACTCCGTGACGCTGAAGAGAATATCTGATTCTCCCCTCATAGGAAAATAATTTTTTTAGGGAAAACTTCGTTGTATAAGCAATTTTTGCTTACTTTTACAACGAAGTTTTTTTATTATGCTCATCGACCAATTTGCAACATATATCCAAGCCGAAAAACGCTATTCTCCGCTGACTGTCAAGGCCTACCGCCGTGATTTGGAGGAGTTTTCGGATTATCTTGCAAAGACTTACGAAACCAGCGATTTGCTTCAGGTTACTGCCGTCATGGTGAAATCGTTCATGGCTTTGCTCAAGGAAAATGGTCTGGCAAACAAAAGCATAGATAGGAAAATCTCGACTTTGCGGTCGTTTTACAAGTATTGCCTTCGCGAAGATCTCATCCGCGTCAGTCCGATGATGAAAGTGAAGTCGCTGAAACAGCCGAAACCATTGGTGAAGTTTGTGCCCGAATCGGATATGGAAAAGATTTCGTTTGGCGATGCTGACGATTTTCAAACAAAACGCGACGAACTCTTGTTTGAGCTATTGTACCAGACAGGTATGCGTCAGGCCGAAATGCGCGGTTTGCGTGATGCCGATGTCGACAAGGCGGAAATGAAAGTCAAAATCGTTGGCAAACGCAATAAAACGCGATTTGTTCCGTTAAGTCATAAAATGCTCGGCATGATTGACCACTACAGGCAGTTGCGCGATGCGGCGTTTCCCGAACATGACGATCGTCTGCTCGTGAACGACAAGGGGAAGGAGATGACACCCTACTATATATATAATAAGGTGCATCAGATGCTGGAGGGCGTGACCACCTTGAAGCAGAAAAGTCCGCACGTCTTGCGCCACACCTTTGCGACGCACTTGCTCGATGAGGGAGCCGACTTGCGCGCCATTCAGGAGCTGCTGGGCCATGCCGACCTGTCATCAACACAGATATATGCACATACAACGATAGAACAACTCAAGAAAATTCATAAACAAGCCCACCCGAAAGGGTGATTTAAAGAAAGGAGTCTATTATGAACGTAACGATTAACTCAGTTCACTTCAAGGCTGATCAAAAACTTGAAGACTTCATCACAAAGAAAGTGGAGAAGGTTTGCGAAAAATATGCCGAGGTTATTGGCGCTGAAGTCAACCTGAAATTAGACAACAACGACACGCCGGAAAACAAGATTGCCGACATTCGCATCGTCTTGAAGGGTGATGACCTGTTCGCAAGCAAGCAATCAAAGACCTTTGAAGAGTCAGTTGACACTGCGGTCGACGCTCTGAAGAAGCAATTGGAGAAATATAAGGGTAAAATCGCAAAGTGATAATGCGTTGATTTATAGTCTTATAAACTTTAAATTCAATTTTTTTTGAAAAAAATCTCCAAAATTGATTGTGGATTCAAGAAAAGTGAGTATTTTTGCGCACTCTTTCAGCAATGAGGGGGTGCGCTTTTAAGAAGCAAAACAATGTTCTTTCACATGATGCCGGTATAACTCAGTTGGTAGAGTAGCTGATTTGTAATCAGCCTGTCGGCGGTTCGAGTCCGTCTACCGGCTCAGTTAAAAAAGCGGGGGAGTCGCATAGTGGCAATTGCAACAGACTGTAAATCTGTCCTCGGATGAGTTCGGTGGTTCGAGTCCACCTTCCCCCACAAGTCAAGCGGAAGTAGCTCATTTGGCAGAGCGAAAGCCTTCCAAGCTTTAGGTGGCGGGTTCGAGCCCCGTCTTCCGCTCAGATGAATGACAAGCCGATGTAGCTCAGCGGTAGAGCACTTCCTTGGTAAGGAAGGGGTCGGGAGTTCAATTCTCCCCATCGGCTCGATTTTTCGTGTAAGAATTATAAAGTATAACCTTAAGTAAATAAATAGAACAATGGCAAAAGAAAAATTCGAAAGAACTAAACCGCACGTCAACATTGGTACTATTGGCCACGTTGACCACGGCAAGACCACTTTGACAGCTGCTATCACATTGCACCTTGCAAAGAAGGGTCTGTCAGAAGTCAAGTCATTTGACTCAATCGACTCAGCTCCAGAAGAAAAGGAAAGAGGTATCACCATCAATACAGCTCACGTTGAGTACCAGACTGAAAATCGTCACTATGCTCACGTTGACTGCCCTGGCCACGCTGACTATGTTAAGAACATGGTAACTGGTGCTGCTCAGATGGACGGTGCTATCATCGTTGTCGCAGCTACCGATGGTCCTATGCCACAGACCCGCGAACACATCCTGCTCGCTCGTCAGGTAGGTGTGCCACGTTTGGTTGTTTTCCTGAACAAGTGCGACCTTGTTGATGATGAAGAGTTGCTCGAATTGGTTGAAATGGAAGTCCGCGACCTCCTTGGCAAGTATGAATTCGATGCTGACAATACTCCTATCATCCGTGGTTCAGCTCTGGGTGCTCTGAATGATGATCCGGCTTGGTCTGGCAAGATTGATGAATTGATGGAAGCTTGCGATAACTGGATTCCAGAACCACAGCGCGCCGTTGATAAACCATTCTTGATGCCTATCGAAGACGTGTTCTCAATCACAGGTCGTGGTACCGTTGCTACTGGCCGTATCGAAACTGGTGTCATCCACGTTGGTGATCCTGTTGATATCCTCGGTATGGGTGCTGAAAAGCTGAA
>JAGHSL010000206.1 GCA_018065885.1 Candidatus Limimorpha equi | reverse complement strand
TACAAATTCGATTTGACCGAAAACAAGCCTCAGGTCCGTTGGACTTGCGAGGGCAACATTATCCCGAATGTGAACGATGCCACGGTTTATTTTGATGCCATTTGCCTGAATTCCGTGACCTTGCGCATCATCAGAATTTACGATGATAACGTGCTTTCATTCCTGCAAGACAATGAGTTGGATGAGACTTACGGTGTGCGCAAGGCGGGCCGCTTGGAAAAGAAAGTCCGTTTGGAAGTCGAAAATCCAAATCCAACGCAGTGGAAGACTTTCCCGATAGTTTTGTCTGATTATATCGATGTGAAAGCTGGCGACATGTATCAGTTGAGCCTCGATTTTGGTCCTCGGGATTATGTTTTCGCTACCGATGAAATGAAGATGGCTTCCAAGGAAAACCAAATGCGTGAACAGAATTATTGGGATGGAAACGGCTATGATTACAAGGAATACAATTATGATGGCGATTGGGACGACCCCAATGGATTCTGCTATTATAATGACGTTGAGCAAAAGAAGAACATCGTGATTTCAAACCTCGCTGTGACTGCCAAGATGGGCCGTAATGACTTGGTAGATGTGTTCGTTTATCAGATTTCTGATGCGAAACCTGCAAGCGGTGCCAAGGTGACGGCCTATAATTTCCAGCGTCAGGAATTGGCTTCGGCTACTGCCGATGCTGCGGGCTTTGCCCAATTGCAGTGTGTCAATCGTCCTGCTTTCGTGGTTGCAAAAGGCAACGACGGCAGCAAGTCTGTCATCAAGACGAATGATGGCAATGCGTTGTCATACAGTAAGTTTGATATTGGCGGCGAAGCCGTTGAAAAAGGTGTGGCAGGCTTTGCCTACACCAACCGTGGCGTTTGGCGTCCGGGCGATGAACTGCAAATCAATTTGATGCTGAGCGATTTCGACAACGCCATTCCTGAAAAATATCCTGTCGTGATGGAGGTCTACGATGCCTCGTCGCGACTCTATACCAAGCAAACCAAATCGAATGCCATTGGCGGCATCTATTGTTTCAATGTCCCGACCAATCCGTCGGATGAAACGGGTCTTTGGACGGCAAAATTCAAGATTGGCACAAGCGTCATCACCAAGATGTTGCGTGTCGAGACCGTGAAACCGAACCGTTTGGAAATCAATCTGAATCTTCCAGAAGTAATCAGCATCAATCATCCTGACCATGTGACTTTAAACTCAAAATGGCTGAACGGATTGAAAGCCAATGGCTTGAATGCTGAAATTGACGCCAAGGTGCGCATGGGCGAGACGAATTTCAAGAACTTCGCAGAATATACTTTCGTTGATGAAACCAACGAATTTTCGCCAGAGGAAATCTCGGTTTACAGCGGTCCGCTGAATGGCGAAGGCAATGCAAACATTGGCTTTGCACCTTTCAAGGAATTGTCCGCATCGCAAATGCTGAATGCCACTTTCACCACGAAGGTCTTTGAACAAAGCGGCGATTTCAGCATCACTTCAACGGCTGCAAAGCTTTCACCTTGCGAGAGTTATGTCGGCGTTGAAATGCCAGCCACGCAATCGAAATACGGCAGTTTCTACGACACGGGCAAGGATTGGAAATTCAATATTGCCGTCGTGAAGGAAAGCGGCGTTTTGAGCGAGGCGACAACGACTTTGGAATATGCCCTTTATAAATTGGATTCCTATTGGTGGTGGTCGAGCGAGGACAGCTATTCCTTGCAGCGTTATGCCAGCGGCACTTACAAGCGCCCTGTCGAAAACGGCACGCTCTCGTGCAATGGCAAGACTTCGGTGACTTTCAACATTTCTGATGACAATTGGGGCAATTATCTGTTTGTCGTTGAAGATCAGCAGAGTGGAAACCGTTTCGCCAAGGTCGTTTGCTTCGATTGGGGTTCAACTTACATGCATGCCTCTTCTGCATCGGGCGCGCCTGTCCAACTTGCGATGAAGGCCACGGCCGAAAGTTATAATGTGTGTGAAAACATCGTGGTGACATTCCCTGCTAATGAAACGGCAAAGGCGATGGTGACTGTCGAAGCCAACGATAAGGTGCTGCAACATTTCTATTTGGACAAACTCGGTTCGGAAGGCAAGTTTGAAATCAAGGCTACCGAAGAGATGATTCCGAATGTATATGTCTATGTGGCGTTGCTTCAACCTCACGATGCCGCCAACGATATGCCAATCCGTATGTATGGCGTGATTCCTGTGAAAGTCGAAAACAAGGCTTTGGAACTGAAACCGGAAGTGAAGGTTCCTGCTGAATCCAATACGGGTAAAAAGTTGGAAATCAAGGTTTCGGAGACCAATGGCAAGGCTATGGCCTACACGTTGGCTGTCGTTGACGAAGGTATCCTTGGTTTGACCAATTTCTCGACGCCTGACCCATACCGTTATTTCAACAGCAAGCAGGCTTTGAGCGTCCGCACTTGGGACAATTACGCTTCGGTTATCGATGCGTTCAGCGGTGAACTCGGCTCGGTTTATGCCATCGGCGGTGACGGCATCATTAACCAGGAAATCACTTTGGATAACCGTTTCAAGGCTTACGCCGTGACTTTAGGACCTTTCGAACTGAAGGCTGGCAGCACGAATACGCACGAATTTGAAGTGCCGCAATGCTCTGGCGCTTTGCGCTTTATGGTGGTTGCAAAGAGTGGCGAAAAGTCGTTTGGTTCAGCCGAAAAGCAGATGAAGGTCATTGACCCGATTACGCTTTATCCAGCTGCTCCGCGTGTCGCCGCTCCTGGCGATGAACTGACGTTGAAGGTGCAGGTGCTTTCGCCGATCAGCAAAGGCAAGACCTTGAATGTGAAAACCGACAATCAGAATCTGACCGCCATTGGCACCTTGCCGACCACGGTCAGCATTGACGGCAACGGCGAAGGCATGATTGCCATGAAGGTAAAAGTGAATGAAGTTGCCGGCAATGCCGTGATGAAAGTCACTGTTTCGGGCTCGGGCTTTGAAGCCGAAAGCAAGACGGAAATCCCAGTCCGTATGCCATACGCCGAAAAACGCAATGTCATCACTAAAGAAATCCCTGCTAATGAAACCGTTTCGGTTCCGTTCGACTTGAAAGGCATGTCTGGCACGCAAAGCGGAAACATTACGGTTTCATCCTTGATTCCAGTCGATTTGTTTGGCCGCCTCGATTTCCTGAATTCTTATCCTCATGGTTGCCTCGAACAAGTCACTTCAAAGGCGTTCCCGCAACTCTATCTGAATTATTTCGTGCAGCAGGATGAAGCCGCAGTGGAGAAGATGAAGAACCATATCAATGGCATTATCGCCGATTTGCGCTCTTATCAGAAATCGGATAACTCGATGACCAACTGGAAAGGCGGCAATTACACTGAACCTTGGACGGAAATCTATGCTTTGCATTTCTTAGTCGAAGCTCAGAAACAAGGTTTCGATGTGCCGTCCTATTTCATCGATGGCTTGAAGAAATATCAGGCTGACAAGGCAAAGCAGTGGCGCAACAATCCTGACTTCCCGCAAGGCGAGACCATTCAGGCTTACCGTCTGTTTGTCCTGGCTTTGGCCGGCGCTCCTGAAACCGGTGCCATGAACCGCTTCAAGGAATTGGAACTGAGTTATCCTTTGACCAAGTCGTTGGCTGCTGCCGCTTTCGCGCAGATTGGCAAGAAAAACATAGCACAAGGCATGTTGCCAGTGGCAAACGGCGGAGCGATTTCTGATTACAAGACTTCGTTTGGCTCGCAAGCCCGTGATTTGGCTTTCACCATCTACACGCAGATGCTTTGTGGCATTGACCAGCAGACCATTCAAAACAATGTCAATGAGCTTTGCGGAATGTTGAACAGCAACAATTGGTTGGACACCCAGTCGACTGCATTCGCCATCTTCGTTTTGGGCAAGTATGCTGAAATGAATGACTTGAACAATTCCAACCTTTCGGCTACGCTCAACATCAACGGCGATGAAAAGACCTTGAACGGCAACATGAGCGCCATTGGCTGTGAGTTTGTCCCGACCATCGGAAATAATAAGGTGGAAATCAGGAACAACAGTGACCAGAAAATCATTGCCAACATCTTCACAAAGGCATCTGTTGCCGAGTACGAAACTCAGGAATCGGGCAATTATATCAATATGAAGGTTAACTATTGCGATAAGAATGGCGCAACACTCAATCCAAGCAATCTTGCTATGGGCACTGATTTCATGGTGAAGATGACCGTTGAAAATCCAAGCAATTACAGCGTCACTGAATTGGCTTTGTCATATTATTTGCCGGCAGGTTGGGAAATTGTCAACGAGCGTCTGACGGGTGCTGATTCCGAGAACCAAGGTGCCAAGCACATTGACATCCGCGACGACCGCGCCTACTTCTATTTCGACCTGATGCCGAATACAAAGCAGACTTTCACCCTGAAACTGAATGCCACCTACGAAGGCAATTACATGATTCCGGCCGTCCGCTGCGAAGACATGTACAGCGACCAGATTTACTACGTGGTTCCTGCAAGGGAAACCGTGGTGAAATAAGGTTTCCGACTTAATCTGAAAACAAAAATGTCCATAAGTGTTTCTGCTTATGGACATTTTTTATATAAGGTGTAAAATCGTTCTTTATCCAATCACCCAATCTTCCACCGTCCGTGTCGTTGAAGAGAAGCTGATGCCCATCTTGACGACAGGTTTTCCTTCGGCCTGATAAGGAATCATATAGCCTTTTTCGTCGATTTGGTGCAGGGCTTCGGCGGCGGGACGGTCCAACTTGATTTCGATGACATAAACAATGTCGTTCATGTGAATCACTACGTCAGTTCTGCCAAGTGTGGTTTTGACTTGCGTGAAAGTGCGGCAGTTAATCATGGAAAAGACAACGTAAGAAAGCACTTCATAATAGGCTTCGTAAGTCGTAAGTTTTTCCAAAATTGCATTGCCATGGTCATGGTAAGGTATGGAGGCAAAAAACGCTTTCATGGTCGCCATGAATTTTTCGATGTCGTGATAGATGAGCGAAGCATAAAGCATCCCTGCAAATCCCTGAGAGTCATATCCTTTAATGTTTAATACGGTCTGTAGGAAACAATCGAGGAATCCTGTCTTGACTTCGGCATTCGGATAATCGAGAATGTAGGTTTGGCTGTAGAAGTCGTAGCCTTTAATGGTCAGGTATCCGCTTTGATAGAGCAGCGGCAGGGCTGAAGTCATGGCCTCGGTGGGAATGTCGAACTGATTTGACGTGACCTGCAGTTGTGAAAGGCTCAGGACATCGGTGCCGAACCGCTTGACGTGCTCGAAAAGGAAAGTCGGCGTGCCGCTTTGGAACCAATAGGATTCTATCTGCTTGTTTTTGAAAGCGTTGGTCAGACTGAAAGGATTGTATACATCAGGCGACACCTTGCTGAAATGGTAGCCATCGTATTGCTGTTGCAGAATGGCAGCAATTTCTTCCGTTGTGCGGTGGTTGAATTTCGCCAGTTCGGCAATGTCGGAGGCGAAAGTCTCTTCCATTTCCTCTTTCGTGATGCCACATATTGCCGCATATTGCGGGAGCATGGAGATGTTTGTCAGGTTGTTGATGGAGGAGAAAATGGAGAGTTGCGAGAACTTGGTGATGCCAGTGATGAAGACGAACTGCTCATCGGCATCGCAGATTTTCAGCACCTGATAGAATTCCTGCAAGGTGCGTCGCACATCGGCCTGCATGTCGTCGTAGAGATGCTCCAAAAGCGGCGAGTCATATTCGTCGATGATGACGACTGCCTTGAGGCCTGTCATTTCATGCGCCTTTTCGATTAAGGATTTCAAACGGGTTCCAGGTGTCTTGGAATCATTTTCCGCCCCGTATTTTCGTTCGTATTTCGCCACCTGATACATCAGTTCGTCGACAATTTCGTCAGTGTTCCTTTTGTATTTGCAGGCGCTGATATCGAAACGGAACACAGGATACTGTTTCCAGTTCTTTTCCAATTGTTCGATTTTTAGGCCTTCAAACAGGTCTTTCCTTCCTTGGAAATAATACTGCAAGGTGCTGCAAAGCAAGGTCTTGCCGAATCTTCTCGGACGGCTGAGGAAAATGAATTGCGATTCTTTCGTCAGCTGATAGATAAGGTCGGTTTTGTCGATGTAAATTCGGTTGTCTTCCCTGATTCTTTCAAAGTCGGAGATGCCAGCCGTGTAGAGTCTCATTTCTTCCATAGTTCGGTCATTTTCAAGCGGCAAAGTTAATAAATAATGTTTTTATCCGCCATTTTGTTTCTGAATTTGCGTAGTTTTGCATTTGTATATGAAGATTTTTTTTCGCAAACATAAGCAGTTGACAATTATTTTATCAGCATTTTTTTTGCTGTTTGTCATTTTTGTTTGCATTCCTGTTCCACGTTTCGATGAACCTTATTCAACGGTGCTGACGGCAAGAGATGGTGAATTGCTCGGCGCAAAAATCGCTGAAGATGGTCAATGGCGTTTTCCAGCAAGCGATTGCTATTCAAAGAAATATGTAGTTTGCCTTTTGGAATACGAAGACCAGCAGTTTTTCCGTCATCCGGGTTTCAATCCGGTTTCTTTTGTGGAGGCGTTGGTGCAAAACCTCAAGGCAGGCGAGGTGGTGCGTGGCGGCAGTACGGTCTCGATGCAGGTGGTGCGCATGGCGCGTCACAA
>JAGHSL010000282.1 GCA_018065885.1 Candidatus Limimorpha equi | reverse complement strand
ATGGAAAACATAGGAAATTTTCTTCAAAGTTACTGATTTCCAAGATATTATGCAAGTGTTTTAACTAAAAAAACACCAGATTTTTCCGTTTTTTTGCTCTTCTTGAAATTTTTGTCATGTACTAAGGGAAAACAAAGAAGCCTCGCATGGGATGCGAAGGCTTCTTTTGAAAAATTGAAAACGAGCAGAATTTATTTGATGGAGATAATCAAATAATTAGATTGGTTCCAGAAAGCTTCCTTGTTGGTGATGTTAAGCGTTTGAGCGCCATTTTCATCGGTGACCAGTTCGTAGCTGTTGGCTGGGTGTTTGGTCAATATGGTTGCTTTCTTGGTGTTCAACGGAATCGTTGTAAGTTCGCGTTTGTCAGCCTTGGTGAAATTGCTGTTGTCGAAAGCCTCGCTGACAAGTTCCTTAGCCTGGAAAAGACCGCCCTTGGTCATCAATCCCTTTTCGATGAGGGCAGGTTGCGTGGCCACGCAATACCAAACGGTGTGCATTGCAGCATCCTGACTATGAATCATTTCCTGCTGGGCTGCATTCTGAGCATTGAGGTTTTCATTCTGAGCGTTAAGGTTTTCGATGTTTTCGTTCAGACCTGTCACCTGTTCGTTGAGTTCGCTGATTTGAACATCTTTCAAATTCAGTTCTTCTTTCAACGAATTAATATAGGTGTCTTTTGCATCAAGCTGTTCCTTCAAGCGGTTGATGGTTTCGGTCAAAGCCTTTGACTTAGCGCCCTGCGAAGAAAGTTGCTTTTCAAGATCAGCAATCTTCTGGTGGTTTTCCTGCAAAGTCTGCTGAATGGCATTGATTTCGGCAACAGCCCTATTGGTGTCGCCTTCCTGGTTTTCCATCATAATGATGCCTTCGGCGGCACGCACTGATTCAAGTGCATTCTCGATTTCGTTGATAGTGCGCAAAGCCGAATCGAAATCTCCGTTTGCGGCAGCGGCAACGACTTGAAGCGAATCTCTTTCGGCCAACAGTGCCTGATACTCTTTAGATTTTTCCACATTCCTACAGGAAGTAGCAAACAGTGCTACAAGTGCTAAAGCGATGATAGATAATTTTCTCATTTTTTTAAATACAAAGTTGCTATTATTGAAGCACATTCCGTGCCTAATCGTAAAATAATTGTTTAACACAATGTATATCAAACAATTAAGCAAAATACTTTATATTGTTTCAATTGTAGAAAACTGTGGAAATTCCACTTTTGCGCTTGTAGATTGTAGAAATTTGAAACAACGGAAATCAAAGGTGGATAAGGCCTGTTGACTGATGACGCGGCAAAGGAAATAGCGTAACTTCCATATTGGTGCGGATTCTTTGCTGCTGTAAAGTGTGGTAAACGGTCTGCATAGCCAGCTCTGGCGTGTTATTGTTTTCGCTTAAATGACAGAGCATTACGTTTTTCAAATCCTTGGCATAGCGTTTGGCGATGTAACGTGATGCCTCCAAATTGCTCAAATGTCCCGTCGAACAGGCAATGCGCTGCTTCAAAATGTAAGTATACGGACCTTTCCACAACATGTTGTCATCGTAATTCGCCTCAAGCACAATGGATTCCGACTTGTCTAAATACGATTCCACACAGCTGTCAATCATGCCGACGTCGGTTGCAAGTGTCAGATTCTTATCATCATAGCGGAAATAATAGCCCAGATTTCCACGGCCATCGTGCATCAC
>JAGHSL010000335.1 GCA_018065885.1 Candidatus Limimorpha equi | reverse complement strand
GCCAAGGATTCCACCATGGTTTGAGTCAAAAGAAAACTTTTTTCATTGGCAATCAGAGAATTGAGGTCGGCATTTGGATTGTGAGCCATAATGTATCTGATGACGCAACTCCGCACAAAGGTTTCGTCCATCATGGTGAGGGACGAGCCGTAAGCCTGCCACGTCAACTCTTCTTTCTTTAATTCAAAAACCTTGTCGGCTTTTTTCTCCATTCCAGACCAATATTTCGCATTCAGAGGATTGCAGTAAGCATGACAAAATTCGTGAATGACAATAGGAAGCACAATCTTAATCTGATAACAAGCATTACCCAATGAATCGGGTTGCGCGCAACCAATGACAGGCGATAAAACATCCTGTCCGTCAATGCGCTGTGAAGAACATCCGTAATTTTGCCAACCGACTAAAAAATTTAGGATAATTTTAAAATCAGCGTTTTCGCAAGGGCCGAAAAAGGTATCGAACCAGGAAAAGTCGAAAGCCGGTCGGATGTTGCTATTGAAGGTTTCAACAGCTTGATTTCTAACGGGGAACGTGCTTTCATACCATTCGTGAAAATGGCTCTTGTAATAGAAATCGGAAAGCGGCTTCAGAAAATCCTGTTTCTGCTGCTCGGTCCAACGGTCGAAAGACTTGTCGCCGCCTTCTTTGTAATTCTTGTCAATCGAAATAAATCCTTGATTGTCAGTTGGTAAAACAAGGTGAAGCGCATAACTCACAACGGCATCGTAACTGACTGCTGTTTCATAGTATTCTTTTGCCAACGCAATCACTTCGTGAGTTTTGTAAGGTTCAAAATAGTTGTCAACGGCGGCGGCATATTCTTCCATCAAGCAGCGGTTGTATTCATCGCAATCTGCCAAGCGGAAAACCACAGCCATAAGGTCGGCACGCTCATCGAATGAAACGGGAATTTCGGTTTGCGAAATGCCTAATAAAGGCATGAAAACCAAAAGAATAAAGGATAATATTACTTTTTTCATGATAATTGAATTTTTAATTTTTCTACGCAAAAATAAGTGTTTTTGCAATATGCCAAAGAAATTTTTGATAAAGAAAGATTTGGCTATGTAAAAACAATCCAAATTAGGCGAATATAATCGTGTAGGAGAAACTGCTATTGGGGCGGCTATGAGACTTGTCCTCGTTAGATTACGTTGGGCAAACAGCAAAAAAGGCTGACCGATTTGGTCAGCCTTTTGTCGTAATATTGCGGTTTTAGCTTTATTCCACAATCGTCATTTCGTCAACCAAATGTTTGGCACCGGCGAACTTGTCGATGATGAAAAGCACATAACGGATGTCGACTGAAATGTTGCGGCAGATGCTTGGGTCGTAGATGAGGTCGCTCATCGTGCCTTCCCAGCAGCGGTCGAAGTTAAGACCTAAGAGTTGACCTTCGGCATTCAGAATCGGGCTGCCCGAGTTGCCTCCCGTGGTGTGAACGCTGGCCGTGAAAGCAACGTGCATCGAGCCGTCCTTGTCGGCATAGCGGCCATAATCCTTGTTGTTGTAAAGTTCCTTCAGGTGTGGTTCAACCACATAATCGTAAATGTCGGGGTTTTCCTTTTGCATGATGCCTTCCAAAGTGGTGAAATGGCGGTAGTTCATGCCGTCTTTCGGCTTGAAGCCTTCCACTTTGCCGTAAGTCACGCGCAAGGTGAAATTGGCATCAGGCGAGAAACGCTTTTCGGGTTCCATCTCCATCTGACCACGCATGTAGATGCGCTGCAGGCTGTCGTTTTCCCTATTAAGGCTGACTTGCTTTTCGAAAACACTTTCGCGATAGAAATCAATGATGTTTTGGTAGACCTGCAATGCCGGATCTTTTTGCAGTTTCTTGGCATCCTTTGCCTTGAAATTGTCGAGCAATGTGTTGACCGATGCTTCGGAAGCCAAAATGGATTTGTCAAACATGTTGTCGACAAATTTCTGAATGTCAGTGATATCGTTCAAAAATTCCGGGCGGAAATCGGCGGGCTGAGCCTTCATGTACTCGGCAATCAGCATGGCGGCGACTTCCTTATCAATCGGCATGTAATAATCCTTGAAGAATGAATTTGCCGTGCCTTTCAATGAATTAATCATTTTGTCAATTTCTTCCTGAGGCGTTTCCTTGGTTACTTGCGAGAGTTTGGCAAATTTGCCAGCGAAATTCACCAGTTCAATGCGCAATCCCGATTCGGCAATGTAGGTGAAAGCCAACTGATAAGGTTCCAATTCCTTGTAGCTCTTTTCAAAAGCACGCAAAAGATTGATGTAAGGATAACGGCTGCGGCTCTTGAGGCACCAATCCTGAAAACTCTTTTCATAGAACCGCTTCTTTTCGATGCCCTTGAAATTGTTGATGCCTTCGGTGACACCCATCCATTTTTTCCAGCCGTTGGCGATGTTGGCGTGTTTGGCAGCATACTGGATGCGGACTTTCGGGTCTTGTTCCTGATATTTGTTGTAGATGTCGAGCACCTTGCCGCGAAGGTCAACAGTGATAGGGTCGATGAGATTGGCTTCCTGGTCGACGGCGACGGCAGGAAGATATTCGCTGGTGTAAGCCGGATAGCCGAAAACGAAAGCGAAATCGCCTTCATCGGCGCCTTTCAATGAAATGTCGAGATGCTTGACGGGCTTGTAAGGCACGTTGTCGCGGCTGTAGTCTGCCGGTTTGCCGTCCTTGTCGGCATAGATGCGGAAAATGCTGAAATCGCCAGTGTGACGGGGCCAGACCCAGTTGTCGGTGTCGCCACCAAACTTTCCGATGTTGGATGGCGGGCAACCCACAAGGCGCACATCGCGGAACACTTCGTTGAACAACAGGTAATATTCATTGCCCAAGAAGAAAGGCTTAATGCTCACCTTGTATTCCGTCTGTTTTTCAATTTGCTCCACAATCTTTTTGATGTTGTCGTCGATTTTCGCATTGCGGTCGGTTTCCGTCATATCTTCGGTGATGCCGGTCAGCACTTTTTCGGTGACATCGCGCATCTCGCGCAAAATGGTGACGGTGAGGCCGGGGCAAGGCAGTTCTTCGCCTTGATTCATAGCCCAGAAGCCATTGGTGAGGTAATCGTGCTCCACGCTGCTATGGCGCTGAATGTAGCCGTAGCCGCAATGGTGGTTGGTAAGCAGCAGACCTTGGTCGCTGACAATTTCGCCCGTGCAGCCGCTGCCAAACAGCACGATGGCATCTTTCAGGCTGCCGTGGTTGATGGAATAAATGTCGTCGGCAGTGATTTTCATACCCATTTCCTGCATTTCCTTTTCGTTGTATTGCAACAACATAGGAATCCACATTCCTTCGCCTGCAAACAAAAGGCAGGAAGGAAACAAGACCATGAAGGTCAAAAGAAGTGATAATCTTTTCATAGTGTGTCAAATTTGTGGCAAAGGTATGAAAGATAGTTCGATTTTTCATAACTAAAAACGATTTCTTGGGAAAGCGTAATCGTGTTGCTGTAAATATTTGAAAATAAGATAAAAAGGATTCTTCAAAGTAACATTTAATGAAAAACACGTTTTTGTG